>JAZBNQ010000161.1:0-5116 GCA_036350775.1 Mariniphaga sp. | reverse complement strand
GGCCAGCATCATGGGGCCAAACTGAATAAAAAGCTGCGCATTGCTGGGAGTGGTGTATTGAATGCCCAGCATAAAACCCAGGTAATTCCATGAAATTGCCAGTGCGGCAATAATAAGCAAAACAGGTGGTTTAATCAGAATTTTTAATGAAGCCGGTTTACGGTACAACTGCCAGGCCAGCAAAAAAGTAAATGCCACAAAAAACCGGAACCAAACAATGGTTTTTGGTTCCACTTCGCGCACGGCAACCTTTAACGCAATGGCCAGAAACCCCCAGAAAAAGGCGGTTACACCTGCATAAATGACTCCCTTCGTTTGATTGGACATCAAATTTTAAAAATAATTGAATTGGTTTATAAATTTAGAATTTCAACTATTTTGTTTATTACTTCATTAATTTTGAAAAAATGAATTCTTCCTATTCTTCTGATAACTATATGCTTATCGGCTGTAAAGATCCGGTTTGGCCGGATGTTACTAGTTTTATTCAGGTTTCCGGAAGTAAAATCTTCCGATTTCAAAATAACCGAATTAAAATCTTTTACAGTTTTGCTGGTAATCTGGCATAGAATAATATCATCTCCCGCTAAATCCGCAAGAACCAGGGCAGGCCTTCGTTTCGATTCCGATAAATCTGAAAACGGAAAAGGAACAACAACAACTTCGCCCTTTACAAATCTTTCCATGCTTCGTCTTCTTCCGGTTTTAACCAGTCTTTGGCAAGCGAACTTTCACTGGCAAGATGTGTTTCAATTTTTTCTCCCGTTTTACGCGATTTCATTATTCTGATAAACCGGATTACCTCATCGGCAAATTCATCGGGAACATCTTTTAGTTCTTCAATGATAATATCTTTTTTAACTGTTGTCATCTTTTTTCTTTTTCCGTAAAGTTAAAAAGAAAACGCTACTTCCGCAATTCGGCGCCCAGCTCACGCTCGAAGGTCGCAACCAGCTTTTGCATGGTTTTGTCAATCTGTTTGTCGTTAAGTGTGCGCAAATCGTCTCGCAGGATGAAACTTACGGCATACGACTTTTTACCTTCCGGAATTCCCTGTCCTTCATACACATCGAAAAGCCCGACCTCGCGCAAAATTTTCCGTTCGGTTTTCAGAGCCAGATCTTCAATTTGCTGAAACTTCACCTTCTTGTCAATGAGCAGCGCTAAATCGCGGCGCACGGAAGGAAATTTAGGCAGTTCTTCAAAAGTAACTTTATGCTTTCCCCTTCTTATCATCACAGCGTCCCAGTTGAAATCGGCGTAATAAACCGGCTGTTCCACCTCAAATTTTTTCAGGAATTTTTTCGCCACAATGCCCAGCTCCAAAACTGTTTTGTTGTTTTCCACGTAAGCCAGCCCTTCAGAAAACAGTTCGTTTTGGCTTTCTGAAACTTTCAGCATACTGATAATGAATCCCATTCGTTTCAGAATATTTTCGGCAATGGCCTTTAGCTGGAAAAAAGAAGTGGATTGTTGCTCTCCGGTCCAGCATTCGGCTGATTTGGCACCGGTAATAAACAGTCCCAGGTGCTCCTCCTCGCGGTAATTTCGCACCGGATTTTCTTTAAGTTCGGTGCCTTTTAAAAAATAGCAGTTGCCGAATTCGTAAAGTTTCAAATCCCTGTTTTGGCGGTTGGCGTTATATGCCACACATTCCAGTCCACCAAAAAGCAATGTCTGGCGCATGCCATTCAAATCGGCGCTAAGCGGATTCAGCAAGTTTACTGTTTGTTCGGTTTTTAATTGTTCCAATCCTTCGTAAAAGCCGGCTTTGGTGAGCGAATTCGACCATATTTCATTGAATCCCTGAGCCGTAAGCATTTCTGCCACCAGGTTGCGCACCTGGTCGGGATCGGGTTGTTTGGCGTATTGCAGCGATGCTTTTACCAGCGACGGAATTTCCACGTTGTTGTACCCATAAATGCGCAAGATTTCCTCTATAACATCGGCTTCGCGCTGCACATCCACACGATAAGGTGGAACCTGCAGCAACAATCCGCTTTCGGTTTCGTTTTCAACTTCAATTTCAAGCGATGCGAGGATGTTTTTGATGGTTTCGGCGCCCAAATCTTTTCCCACCAGGCGGGTTATGTTTTTGAATGACACCTGAACTTCAAAATGTTCTGCGGGTCGAGGATACACATCCACAATCTCCGAAGAAATGGTTCCGCCTGCAATTTCCTTAATGAGCAATGCTGCCCGCTTGAGCGCGTAAATCACGCCGTTGGGGTCTATGCCGCGTTCGAAACGAAACGAGGCATCGGTGTTCAATCCATGGCGACGGGCCGTTTTGCGGATAAAAACAGGGTCGAACCATGCACTTTCAAGGAACACGTTTTGAGTGCTTTCCTTCACACCCGACTGAATTCCGCCAAAAACACCGCCAATTGCCATCGGCTCCCCGGTGTTGCAAATCATTAGGTCGTCCTCGTGCAGTTCGCGTTCTACCTCATCGAGCGTGGTGAATTTTGTTCCCGCAGGTAGCTTTTGCACCACCACTTTTCCGCCGGTAATTTCAGCGGCATCAAACGCATGCAGCGGTTGGCCGGTTTCAAACAACACGTAGTTGGTAATGTCCACCACGTTGTTGATGGGCGCGTGGCCAATGGCTTTCAGCCGGTTTTTAAGCCAGTCGGGCGAATCTTTTATCGTTACGCCCGAAATGGTAACACCGGAGTAACGCGGGCACGCTTCCGGGTTTTTGATTTCTACCGGAATTTCAAGGTTGTGGTTGTCCACCTGAAACTGGTCAACCGGAATGCGGTGGTATTTTATCGGTTTTGTTTTATTCAGAAAAGCGGCCAAATCGCGGGCTACACCAATGTGTGAACCGCCATCGATGCGATTGGGCGTGAGGTCGATTTCAATTACCCAATCGGATTTTACGTTGAAATAGTCTTTGGCAGGCGTTCCAATTTCAACTGATTCGGGCAGTACAATTATGCCTTCGTGGTCTGTTCCAATGCCGATTTCGTCTTCGGCGCAAATCATGCCTTCGGAAACTTCGCCCCGAATTTTTACCCGTTTTAGCGTGAGTTCCTGGTTACCCATATAGAGTGTGGTACCCACCGGCGCCACCACCACTTTCTGGCCGGCAGCCACGTTGGGCGCGCCGCAAACGATATGCAGAAGTTCGCCGGTGCCTATGTCAACGGTGGTTTTGCTCAGGTGGTCGGAGTTGGGGTGTTTTTCGCAGGTTATCACCTTGCCCAAAACCAGTCCTTCCATGCCACCTTTTACGGTTTCCACCTCTTCCAGGCCGGCCACTTCCAGCCCGGTTTGCGTTAAAATTTTTGCCACCTCTTCGGGCGGTTCATCCAGTTGGATGTAATCTGTTAACCAGTTGTACGATATCTTCATGATAAAAAAATGCTTTCCCGTTTTACGAAGCCACAAAAATAGAGATTTTAACCGGAAAGCGAGAGGATAGTTTTCAATAAATATCTCCACCTTAAAAACTATCCGCCAAATTATTTACAGATTTAGAAATATCCAAACTATTTCAAAAAAGCCTTTACTACCATTATTCTCCGGTCAGATTCATTGATTATTCTATAGGAACCGGCGGCTGCCGGAACTACAAACGTTTCTGCATAATTATAACGCTGTTTCATTCCACCTGCTGTTTCTACAATAATACTTGTACCCTCAACTAAAGACAACACATGGCATTTATTTCCGGTATTCACGGTCACTTCAGTGTTAAAATGGTAGCGGTGCACATCATAAGAGTGTTTTTCATGAGTTGGTAAATGATAAAGCTTCCAGTCATTTCCTTTATCGAGTAAACAGGGTTTTGATATCAGTTTTTCTTTAACATACTGTCCTTTTCTTTCGAAACAAAGGTTTTCCATACCACGCTCAATATTGAGCGGGCGCAGAAAACCATTCAAATCAGGCCTTAGCCAATCGTACATTTTAAAAGTGAATATATAAGGTGTGGTACTTATTTCCAGAACAAGGTTGTTAATGCCCGAACCGTGAATTGTTCCGGGAGGAATCAGGAACAAGTCGTGCTTATGTGACTGATGTACTTGTACATATTTGGCAATATCGATTTCCTGGTTGCCTTCGAAGCTGTTCCTGAGTTTCTTTTCAAACTCCTCCGGAACAATATTTTCCTGAAATCCCAGGTAACAGGTGGCATCATCAGCCGCATCCAAAATATAATACGTTTCCTCCTGGGTCAAACTTTCGCCAAAGTGATTTTTGGCATAATCCGGCTGCGGATGACACTGAATCGAAAGGTTTCCTCCGTCGAATGTATCCAGAAAGTCGAACCGGATGGGAAATTCATAACCAAATTTGCTTGCATGTTCACCAAGCACTGCATCATTTTCCTGAAACATCAGCATATCGAATGAAACTTCAAGCAAAATCCCATCACTTTCGAAAACCAGCCCATTTTCGGGAACGATTAGTTCAAACGACCAGGCATAATTCGGAACTTCAGGATTCAGTCCCTGGATTTTCTCCTTAATCCACTGCCCCCCCCAGGTTCCGGGTTCAAACCAGGGGCGCACCCGGAAAGTATTCCTGCTCATTATGCCCAGGGCTTCGCGTAAATCATTGCCCGCCATCCATGTTGGTTCACCGGGGCGTTGGCCATCCACTACGATATCAATATCCTGAAGTAACCGCTTTTTATGACGATTCAGCACAACCCAATCCACAAAATAAAACCGTTTGTATATCTGATTATAACTTATAGCCTTGCGCGCGCCGAGGTTGCTGATGGAATTGGCACGCGCCCTAAACTGCAGTTCGTTTTTGGGCAGGTCGATGTAAACCAGTTTTCCACTCCATCCGGTAAGTGCAGCGCCCGGTCCAATTACAACAGAGATATCAGCAGAGGAGTCCGGCTTTATTCGTTCCAATTTTTTTTTGTTGAAAAAATCACCCAAATCCAGACTTGTACGTGTTCCGAAAAGCGGGTCGTCGCCCCCCAAAAATGGCAGAAGCATTCGGTCAATTTCTTCTTCATCCTTTAAAGCTTCATCAACAAAATACCAATGGGTACTTTTTCCTAAACGGGAAAACTCAGCATTTAGATTCTTTCTGAACTCATCAAAAAACACCCCCACATAACCATCAATAACAATCACCTTTTCATTTT
>JAZBNQ010000160.1:0-4553 GCA_036350775.1 Mariniphaga sp. | reverse complement strand
CGCATCAACCGCATCGATGAAATTATTTTCTGTGCCGAAAACATCAGTTCTGCAGAAATCATTCGCGCCATGCTCGAACTCACTTCGCTCGACATCGACTTTAAAATTGCACCGCCCGAAAGCATCAGCATAATTGGCAGCAACTCCATTCACACCGCCGGCGATTTGTATGTGGTACACATTAATGCCATTAGCAGCCCGGCCAACCGCAGGAAGAAGCGGATTTTCGATTTATTTGCTGCGCTAAGCGTTTTTGTTTTGAGCCCATTTTTCATTTGGTTTTTCAGAAAAAAAGGACTATTCCTGAAAAATACATGGCAGGTGCTGTTGGGAAAAAAATCGTGGGTAGGTTATGCAGTACCCACAGAAAACCAGTCGGAATTGCCCGCCATCAAATCAGGAATACTTTCTCCTGCTGATATGTTGGATAATACGTCTGCCGATCCAACACGGAACCACCGCTTAAATGTGCTTTACGCCCGCAATTACAGCGTGTTTACCGATGCGGAAATTTTGCTGAAAGGATGGAAAAATTCAGATCTGTAAAAATTGATGACACATAAAGTATATAATTACAAAAAAGTACGTATTTTTGTACAAAATATTGAACAATGAAAACGGTTAATTATTCAGAACTGAGACAAAATCTAAAATCAAATCTCGATATGGTTTGCGAAGATCAGGATATTCTCATCGTCCATCGGCCAAAGGGGAAAAGTGTGGTATTAATGTCTTTGGATGATTATAATTCAATTCATGAAACCAATTATTTATTGAGCACCAAAAATAACAGAGAAAGACTTCTTAACGCACTTAAAAATTTAGAACAGGGAAAATTGAAAGAAAGAGATTTGATAGAAACCTAAGATGAAGAAACTTTGGGAAGAAACAGCTTGGGAAGATTATTTGTATTGGCAAACCAACGATAAAAAGATTCTCAAAAAAATCAATTCCCTTATAAAAAGCTGTGAACGAACACCTTTTACAGGTATTGGCAAACCGGAGCCATTAAAAAATGAACTGGCAACCTGTTGGTCCAGAAGAATTACCGATGAACACCGGTTAGTTTACAAAGTGGAAAATGATTTTCTCATCATAATTCAATGTAGATTTCATTATTAACACTAAAGATTTGAAACAACTTCTTCACCATGGAAAAATAATCCTCCGCCCGTTGGAACCCAACGATATAGAATTGCTTTACAAGTGGGAAAACAACATGGAAGTCTGGGAGTTAAGCAATACACGCGCACCCTACTCAAAATATGTACTGGCCGAATACATTAAAAATTCAGTAAAAGATATTTACGAAACCAAACAATTGCGCCTTATTATAGAAAACTGGGAAAAACACCCTGTTGGAGCTGTTGATTTATTCGATTTCGACCCCTTCCACCAGCGGGCCGGCGTTGGCATTTTAATCCACAACGCCGAAGACCGCAATCGCGGATATGCAACAGATGTCCTGGAGGCTCTTTCAGAATATGCCATCCATGCACTCGGGTTAAAACAGCTTTATGCCAACATTGCAGCCGATAACCATCAAAGCATTCACCTTTTCGAAAAAGCCGGTTTCGTGAAAGCAGGGGTAAAAAAAGACTGGCTAAAAACCATTTCAGGCTGGAAAGATGAAATTCTGTTTCAAAAATTCCTAATTTGATTCACTGTCTTTCCGTTTGTCATTCAATACTAAATACCTGAAAAATCACTATTAATTGGGATTGTTCCACCAAAAATTATCACTTATTATTGCCATTAAAATATTTTCAGGGAAAAACACCTGAAAACCTTCTTTGTAATTTGGTGTTATTTTGAAAAATGAAAGAAACAATTGCACATTTAAAAATAGGGGAAAAAGGAGTTATCGGAAATTATTCTACCGACCTGATTCCAATTAAATTGCAGGAATTGGGATGCCTGCCGGGGAATGAAGTTCAGCTTATTCAGCTTTCACCGTTTAAAGACCTGCTGTATTTAAATATTAACGGCAGCTTTTTCGCTATTCGAAAAGAAACGGCTGCACTTATAGAAATTGCGAAAGTTTTTTTGTAATGACCAAACCACTCCATGTAGCACTTATCGGGAATCCAAACACAGGAAAAACTTCTGTTTTTAATCAACTCACCGGATTAAACCAAAAGGTTGGCAATTATCCGGGAATAACTGTTGAAAAAAAAGAGGGCGTTTGCAAACTTTCTGACAGTGTTAAAGCCCGCATAATTGACTTGCCCGGTACATACAGCCTGAATTCAACATCGGCTGATGAACAAATTGTGGTTGAAATGCTGGTAAACGAAAAGGCCAAAAATTTTCCGGATGTGGCAGTTGTGGTGGCTGATATTGAAAGTTTAAAACGAAACCTGCTCCTTTTCACACAAATTAAGGATTTAAATATTCCGGTAATTTTGGCCATAAACATGGCCGACATGATGGAGCGAAAGGGCATCTCGCTGGATGTGGAACGTTTGGAAAAAGAATTGAACTCCAAAGTGGCCCTGATTAGTGCCCGAAAAGGAACCGGAATAAATTATCTTAAGGAGTTGATTCTCGATTATAAAAACCTGCCCACCGAACCGGTAGTCAATGTTTCAGAAATCGATCCTAAATATTTTGAAAATCTCAAAAAGACTTTTCCGGGCGAAAATTTATACAAACGCTGGCTCACCATCACACAGGATTTCAGTTTTAAGGAATCAGAAATAAATCAGCCCGAAATGCAGGACGAAACCCTCAGAAAAAGCACTCCTGAGTTGAAGAGGTTGCAACAAAAGGAAACCATTCTCCGGTACCTTTTCATAAATAAAATCATAAAAGAAAGCTATAAGCAGGACATAAAATCAGCCAGGGATTTTCGCAGCCGGCTCGACCGGATTTTAACTCACCGCGTTTTCGGGTACATTACGTTTTTCTTAATTATGCTGCTGGTTTTCCAGGCCATTTACAACTGGAGCAGCTACCCCATGGATTTTATCGACAGCCTTTTTGCTTCGATAGCTCAGTGGATTAGCAACAGTTTGCCACCTGGTGTATTAACCGATCTCATTTCGGAAGGAATTATTCCGGGCATTGGAGGAATCGTGATTTTTATTCCGCAAATCGCCTTCCTTTTTCTGTTTATTTCCATTTTGGAAGAAAGCGGTTACATGAGCCGGGTAGTTTTTATTATGGACCGCCTCATGCGCCGGTTCGGATTAAACGGCAAAAGTGTGGTTCCGCTCATTTCTGGCATGGCTTGTGCCATCCCGGCTGTTATGGCCACCCGCACCATTGAAAACTGGAAAGAACGCCTGATTACCATCCTGGTTACCCCGTTTATTACCTGCTCTGCCCGTTTGCCCGTTTACCTTATTATTATTGCGCTGGTAATTCCTGATCAGACTATTTTAGGATTTAACTTACAGGGACTTACACTTATGGGACTTTATATGCTCGGGTTTGTAGTAGCCGTTTTTTCTGCATATATCCTGAATAAAATTTTGAAAATAAAAAGCAGGTCGTTTTTTATTGCCGAAATGCCAGGTTACAAATTACCCATGGTAAAAAATATTGCCCTCACCGTTTATGATAAAACCAAAGATTTTGTGGTAAATGCAGGAAAAATCATTCTGGCTATTTCTATTGTGCTGTGGTTTCTGGCATCTCACGGTTCTTCGGAACAATTTAAAAATGCTGAAGAAATTGTATCGGAACAGGTGCAAAATAGCCAGCTTAATGAAGAAGAGCTGGAAACGGCCATTTCGTCCTACAAACTCAGGCACTCCTACATTGGCATTTTGGGCCGGGCTATTGAACCGGCTATTGAGCCCCTGGGTTACGACTGGAAAATTGGAATTGCCCTGCTGACCTCGTTTGCTGCCCGCGAAGTTTTTGTGGGCTCCATTGCAACCATCTACAGTGTGGGCTCCGACGATGAGGAAACTATAAAAAGCCGGCTGGCTGGCGAAATTAATTCAACAACCGGGAAAAAAGCCTTCAATTTTGCAAGCGGCATTTCGCTGCTGCTTTTTTATGCTTTTGCCATGCAGTGTATGAGCACACTGGCCATTGTTAAACGCGAAACCAACAGTTGGAAATGGCCGATCATCCAACTCTTTTTTATGACCGGTTTCGCTTACCTGGTTTCATTGGTTGCTTATCAACTTTTAAAATAGAGATTAAAAGAAAATGGGAGAATTACAAAATATTCTGGTTTATATTATTTTACTGACCGCCTTGTTTTTTTTGGTAAAGAAATTTTTCCTGAAAAAGAAAAAGCGAAATAAAGCCGGATGCGAAGAAGGTTGCAACTGTCATTAGTACAGACTTACACTATCTTATATTTTTTCATCGGGTAACCCGAAGTTCACCCGATGAATGCACTGCAATAAAATATCCTAAACCCCGAAACTAAATCTGATAAAATTAACTCCAACATAAAATTCAAAAACAACAACTTCCTGTTGCCGCGGTAAACTTTAAACATGGAACTTTAAACTACTTTCCCTACTTTTGCAGCGGTTTTAAAAAATAAAAATGCAAAACATTTATCCGCAACATTTTGAAGAGAAGGTAGG
>JAZBNQ010000159.1:0-2163 GCA_036350775.1 Mariniphaga sp. | reverse complement strand
TTTAGACAACGATACTTCAAAGTTAAGTTAGATTTCTTTTCCGCCCAATTGGGCGGAAAAGAAATCTAAGCAGCAGGCCGGAATAATTGCTCTGGTTTTTTATATCCCAGCGATTGATGCTGTCGCCTTATGTTATAAAATTCCATATAAGCTTTAATTTTACTGTAAAGCTCCAGCCCGTCATCAGAAGGTTCCAGATAAATTTTCTCATATTTAATATTCCTCCAAAACCTTTCGATAAAAATATTATCAATAGCGCGGCCTTTTCCGTCCATGCTAAAACGGATATTTTCTTCAAGAACAAAACCGGTAAACTTAGGACTTGTAAACTGGCTGCCCTGGTCAGTATTTATGATTTCAGGTTTTCCAAACCTGTTTACAGCCACTTCCAGGCATTCTTTGCACCAATCGGCAGTCATTGTATTCGATAGGGACCAGCCGACAATAAAACGGCTATAAAGGTCAATAATTGCTACAAGGTACATATAACCATTGCTCACCGGGACATAGGTGATGTCCATTGCCCAAACCTGGTTCGGACGGGTGATTTCCAGGTTGCGTAACAAATACGGGAATATGGTGTGCCCTTCGCCTTTGTGAGGCTTGCTCGTATTGGGACGCGGCCCAATAGCATGTAAATCCATCAACCGGTACAAACGCCGTATGCGTTTAGGGTTCACCTGGTGGCCAAGTTCACGCAAATATTCAGTCATCCGAAGAACTCCGTAAAATGGCGTTTCCATGTATTGTTTATCTATTAGCTTCATCAGTTCCTGGTTGTCGGAACCCTCTTGCCGGGGAACATAGTAGAAGCTACTGCGGCAAACTTCTAAAAGCTCACACTGACGTTTTATGCTCACCTTCTCGTCCTTATCCACTTTTTGAAGCCTTGATTGCCTGTCTATTTCCCCAATACTTTTTTTAAGAAATCAACCTCCATTTGCAGTTGGCCAACTTTCTTAAAAAGCTCCGTCTTTTCTTTTTCATCGTCACGTTTAGTTACACCTTTTTCGAAAACACGCGATGCTTCCGATAAAAACTGGCTCTTCCAATTAGAAATCTGTGTAGGATGCAATTCATATTTCCTTGCTAACTCCTGAATGCTTTCCCTTTCCTGTAAGGCCTCCAAAACCACTTTAGTCTTGAAACCCGATGTGTACTTTTTTCTCTTTTTCATTACAACAAGTTTATTAAAAATTATCATTTAACTTGTTGTCTAAATTTTTGGGGGTATTATAGTATTATAACAGATGAAAATATTGAGATTGATCCAGAAGGCGACATTCCCTTTCTTTTGATTAAAAGGTCTGAGGTTTCGTATATAATATATTCCGATAATACAGTAGTAAAATTAAATGAAATTAATAGCAATGGTAATTTAACTGATTCGAATAAATGGAATAATAATCAATCATTTAAAACAAGAATTAATTACAAATTGATAAGATCCAAAAAACAAATTGTGAACAGTCAACAATTAATAAAGCAGAAATTTATTTTGTTAGATTCTATAAATTCCAAAGAAGTAATTTTTCAAGTTGACGGTAGTTATAAATATAAATTGATGGATAATCCTTTAGGTCCAGGATTGCATTTTGCAATCAAAAAATTACATTTGGTGGCAAATCTTTCAACATCAAATGGCAACTATGTAAAAAAAATATTTGATTCAAAAGATAAAAAAACAAATTTATTATATGGTACAGGATCGTTGGGACAACACATATTTCGAGTTATTAACAATATCAGCATAGGTAATTATTTAATGGATGTTGAAGTAATTGGTTCAATAGAACCTGATGAGTTACAAATTAATTTTTATCTAAATCCTGGTCAGGTAAGAGAAAAATTTTAGCAATTAAAGAATAAACTCAAATCTAATAAGTCGAAAAATAAACTTTGAATAGGTTTCTTTTATTAAAAAACACTTTTCCAACAATTTAGCTGGCTGCAATTCTGTCACCTCCTATTTTTTTGAAAATCAAAAATTTTATCGAATCAGACTTACCTTTACTGACATTCAGGCATTTAATCCCTAAAATTTGACATATTTTTGCCTGTGGTATTTTGTTTGATGGGATTTCAACAGAAATTAAAATATTGTTGAACTTTAAAAATTAAAGGAGGATTTAGCCATGACACTTGCAAAAAGATCAGAAAGCT
>JAZBNQ010000158.1:0-5100 GCA_036350775.1 Mariniphaga sp. | reverse complement strand
CAATTTTCTCGATGGAACCGATACCGGGAAATACGGCAAATCGTATGAATTCCGTTCCTCTTTTTGCCTCGAAACCCAGCATTTCCCGGACAGTCCCAACCAGCCTGATTTTCCTTCAACCATCCTGAAGCCCGGAGAAGAATATTACTCGGTATGCGTGTATAAGTTTGGGGTAGAAGAATAATTCACCAAAACAGCATGGCCTGAATCTGTAAAAAAACCATACTTTAAACCGTTTAATCATGAGGAGGCGCAACATAAATCCGTTGGTTGTTTGTATAATTTTTGTGCTTTTATTCTCATGCCGGAACCAATCCTATACCTATGACGAAGCTGTTCGCTCATTAAAAGTTTTAAACAGTGATTTGACAAATCTTTTTCTGGAAGCTGATGAAAAAGAGGAACTCAAAGCACTGAGGTTTTTGTGGGACCAGGAGAGTGCTCCGCTGCCTTCACCCGGCGAGCGGTTTACTCTTGGAAAACCTTATAAACATTTCGATTTTGAGGCTTCAAAAGGCAACTGGATTTGGAATGCAGATTCAGCAAAATTTTTAAGGAAAGAAATTCAGGATGAATTAGATTTTCACTTTTCGGTAGAAGATTTTTCGAATGCCCGTTTTCTTGTTTCACAATATGAAAGTGAGCTTGTTTCATCGCGTCCCGAATTCCCGGTGAAAATGGATGCACAACTTTGGATTGATGGCAATGAAAAACTTACAATTGAGCATTCAGCAGCGGTTGAGGATAAAATGCCGCTACACATCCAAACCTTAGTCAAAGGAACTGATTTTGAAATGAAAGGAGATTTTAATCGTTCGCGAAGTGGAAATACTGGAAGTATTGAGGCCCGTTTTTACCTGGAATATTTGACAAGGAAACTGATTCAACTTCAGTTTAATTCAGAAATTGGTTACAGCAGGATGGGGTATTATTTTGAAAAAATTGACTTCAAAATAAACCTGTTTTCCCACCTTGTTACAGGAAATATTGATTACGGGAAAATAGACCCTACCGCCGAAGATTATGCCACATCATTTAATTCCAACTCGGTTATTCAGATTTTTGAAATGCCGGGGAAGAGAAAAGTGGGCGATATCGTGCTTCATACGTTGCCCGACGGAGAACTTTTGGATTACCATGTGAAATTTTCAAACGGACAAATGATTTTGGTAAATGAGCATTTGCCTGTTTTGGATAAAATACTAAATTTGAAACTCTAATAAGTTACCTTAAAATCATTCACTATGAAAAATCAAAAATTTATAACCTTATGTTTAGTCGCATTAGGTCTTTTTACTTCGTGTAATCTTTTAAATACCGAAGTAACAGATCCTGAAAAAACCCTTGGCAAGCCTGGAAATTACTGGTCGGTTTCGGCGCCGGGTTATGGCTCGGGCGATGTGGAAATTGAAAGTAATTCCGATGGCGATGTTGTTTTAACCTTTCCTTTTAACGGACAAAACATGGAAGTGGAAGGAAGAATTACCGACAAAGGAATTTACGATTACGTTTACAGTAACGGCGATAAGAAAAAACCTTTCCCGCTTGTGAAATTCGATGCCAAGGTTGGCGATAAATACACGTTTAAAGTGGGCAACCAAACGGTGGTTCGCGAGGTGGTTCACCGAAGTACGGAAGACGATACGTTTTACGGTTTTATGTTGATTAAAACCATCGATGTGGAAGAAACCATTCCGGCAGGTGTTCAGGTTAACGGTGAAAATGTTGGCGTTTCCAAAATTCTCTGGCGCTTCAATCATAAGTTTGGTTTTATTTCGGCAAGAGTTACCGAAACCAACAACCAGGTAACTAATGTGGATTCAGGTTACACTAATGCGACTGACAATTAGGGAAGACAGGTTTATAATTCTACTTTGACAAATTTGAAAATTAATCCTTAGCACCGACCTTTAGGGCGGTGCTGTTTTTTTATAAATTTAAAATGACAAAGTGGGCTAAAATCTCACTCTTTTGGGTTTATTTATTGAATCATTTTCAAAAAGGCTGCACCAGATAACATCATTCGGATACACAATAACCCCCTGATTAACATCGATATCTATGCCAAGTACTGTGTGGAAAGCTTGCCAGATGAGCAGGGAACAATACCAGTAGCTTTTATTTTGGCCTGTAGCCGGTGGATAGTGTGTGGTGTATTTTTTTTGAGCTCGCCAGCAGGAAATTCCATCTAAATGGCTTTCCATAAATGCAATCAGCGAATCAATTTGTTGAGCATTTAATTCCGGTCGCAGCCGATAACGGTAAGGAGCTTTTGATGGATCGAAACTGAAATTGTCGAACCGGTAATCAAATCCCGGTCGGTAAGCATTCACTTTTCTTAGCTGATAGTGTTCCGGAATATCGCGGGCCTGGGATTCAATGATAACGGCTTTTTGCAAAACTTCATCTGCCGAACTTCCGGTTGCGCCTTCAACAACCAGCGCAATATGCCCGAAACTCACACCCCCTTCAACCCAGGCACTTCCCGGAAACCAGTTGTGGTTTGGTTTTACCAGGATATCGCCTCTTTGCAATTCAGTCAGTTCTATCAATGTATCATTCAGAATTTCAAAATCTTCTTCAATTGTGTTTCCTGTCCCGGCCTCATTTACGGAAACATTAGGTGGCTGCATGTGGCAGGCAAAAAGAAAAATAAATGTAAATATCTGCCAATAAAAAGTCATCTAATTTTTAATTTTTGCAAAGGTAGTTTTTTAACGATTTTAATAGTAATGAAATCCCATACACCAGGATAAGTTTTTACTTAAAGAATCAATTAGAACTGTTTGATTTTCCAGTATGTTTTATTAGATTTGTTTTAAAATATCATGATATTTTAAGGTGTCACTTTAAATTATCATGATAAAGTATAAACATTGAAATATCATGTATCAACGAAAGCAGACATTTGAAGGTTCTAAAAATGAAAGTTTCTTTTTATGGGGAGCCCGGCAAACCGGAAAAAGTACTTTACTAAAAACATTGTATCCTGAGTCATTGTGGTTTGATTTGTTGCTTACCGATGTATTTGAACGGTTACAAAGAAATCCTTACCAATTGCGGGAAATTGTTTTGGCTAGTCAACCCAAGACCCCGGTGGTTATCGATGAGATTCAAAAAATACCTGCTTTGCTTGACGAAGTCCACTGGCTCATAGAAAATCAAAATGTTCGGTTTGTTTTAAGCGGTTCCAGTCCCCGGAAAATAATCCGCTCACAGGCAAATCTTCTCGGGGGTCGTGCATTACGGTTTGAACTTTTCCCTCTGGTTAGTGATGAAATTCCTGAATTTGATTTGCTTCGGGCGCTAAATAATGGATTATTGCCAAGGCATTATATGATGAAAAATCCCAAAAGCAGAATTTCAGCCTACATTGGAAATTACCTGAAGGAGGAAATTATGGCAGAAGCCCGAATACGAAATATCTCTTCTTTTTCCCGTTTTCTTGAAGTGGCTGCTTTCTCGAATGGTGAAATGGTGAATTTTACCAACATTGCTTCTGAATGTGGCGTAAGTTCTCCTACCGTAAAGGATTATTTTCAAATCCTGGAAGATACATTAACAGGCCGCTTTCTGCCCTCTTTTCAAAAAAAGCCAAAACGTCGGGTAATACAGGCTCCCAAATTTTATTATTTTGATTTGGGAATAGTAAATTATTTGCTCAAAAGAGGCCAAATTGAAAAAGGCAGTGAAGCTTTTGGAAATGTTTTCGAACATTTTATTTATCAGGAAATCTATGCGCATAGCCACTACACCGGAATTCAATATCCGATATATTATTGGCGTACAGCATCTCAAATAGAAATAGACTTTGTGTTGGGGGATCATGAAGTAGCCATTGAAGTAAAATCAACCGAAAATGCAACTTTGCGTCATACGAAGGGATTACAGCGTTTTAGTGATGAATATTCAGTGAAACATAAAATTCTGGTTACAAATGACTCATTTCCGCGTCAAATGGGCAGTGTGCTTGTATTACCATGGAAAATTTTTCTTAAAAAACTTTGGTCGGGAGAAATTATCAAATAACGGAATATTACACGAAAGGATATGATCGCAGAAAACGGATGTAATAAAAAGCCGGATTTCTGATTTGCACACTCATATAAAAACACCCACCCTAAAAAATTCCTATATTTGCATATTTTTTTAACGAATGCAGCAGAACAAGGAGTTTTTATGACGAATAAATTTCAGGAATACAGGCAATTAGACCTTTCTCAGATTAATAAAGGGGTATTAAAACGCTGGGAGGAAGACGACACATTTCATAAAAGCATTTCCACACGCGAAGGACGTCCGACTTTTGTTTTTTACGAGGGTCCGCCGTCGGCAAACGGAATGCCGGGAATCCATCATGTAATGGCCCGCGCCATTAAGGATATTTTCTGCCGCTACAAAACCATGAAAGGGTTTCGGGTGCATCGCAAAGCAGGGTGGGACACCCACGGTTTGCCAGTGGAATTGAGCGTGGAGAAATCGCTGAACATTACCAAAGAAGACATCGGAAAAAAAATTTCGGTTGAAGAATACAACGCCGCCTGCCGCAAGGAGGTGATGAAATATACCCGCGAATGGGAGGAACTTACCCGAATTATGGGCTATTGGGTGAACATGGACGATCCCTACATCACTTACGACAGCCGTTATATAGAAACCGTCTGGTGGCTGCTGAAACAGATTTACAATAAGGGATTGCTTTACAAAGGCTACACCATTCAACCTTATTCTCCTGCTGCCGGAACCGGATTGAGTTCGCACGAACTGAACCAGCCGGGTTGCTACCGCGATGTGAAGGATACCACCATAGTGGCCCAGTTTAAAGCTATCCGGAACGAACGCTCGGAATTTCTGTTCGAAAATGTGGATACTGATTTGCATTTCCTTGCCTGGACCACCACACCGTGGACTTTGCCGTCGAACACAGCCCTGGCAGTTGGACCACAAATAAGGTATGTGAAAATCAAAACCTTCAATCCGTACACCGGAATTCCAGTCACATTGATTCTGGCCAAAGACCTGCTGCACGTATATTTTAATGCTGAAAGTGAAAATGCCGGCTTTGATGAATACAAACAAGGTGACAAGAATATTCCGTAT
>JAZBNQ010000157.1:0-6606 GCA_036350775.1 Mariniphaga sp. | reverse complement strand
TTTTTCTGTTTTTTCCATAAATAATGCCCAATCCTTTTAATATCAGACAATTTCATGGTTTTTTATTCCTTCGATAAAAATTGGCACAGCATTGGATTTTTCAGCAACCAACATGGTTTTTAAATAACTCAAACATGAAGAAACTGATTTTTCTTTTATTTATTACCGGTTTGGTGGCATGTTCCACAGTGCCGTTAACCAACCGTTCGCAATTCACTGCTATACCTTCTTCACAAATGTTGGAGCTAAGCAACGAAAGTTACAATAGTGTGCTGAAACAGAAAAAACTGTCAAATAACACTTCGCAGATAAATGAGTTGAGGCTGGTTGGCCGGCGAGTTGCCAAAGCAGTGGAAAACTACCTCCGGCAGATTGATCGCGCTTCACTGGTTGAAGGATACGAATGGGAATTCAACCTGATTGCTGAGGACCCCAAAAATGCATGGTGTATGCCGGGCGGAAAAATTGCATTCTATGAGGGAATTATTCCGGTTTGCCAGAATGAAAATGGCATTGCAGCGGTTATGGCGCATGAAATTGCTCACGCAGTTGCCAAACACGGAAACGAGCGGATGTCGCAGCAACTGGCCCTGCAAATGGGTGGAATGGCGCTAAACGAGGCCTTGCAAAAAGAGAGTGAAACAACCATACAACTTGCCATGACTGCTTTCGGCGTTGGTGCACAACTGGGTGTTATATTGCCTTACAGCCGCAAGCACGAAAAAGAAGCCGACGAACTGGGTCTTTACTTTATGGCCATGGCCGGGTATGATCCACGGGAGGCACCTGAACTTTGGAAGCGGATGCAGGCTGCCGGATCAGGTGGCGGACCTCCTGAATTCCTTTCAACACACCCCGACCCGGAGAAAAGGATTAACCACCTGAATAGTATCATGCCAAAAGCCATGGAATATTTCAATCAAAACAAGTAAACTTTAAAATAGTGATAATATCAGATGAGTTTAAAAATAAAGTCCGAACATAAAAAATATATCCGTTTGGTTGCCGGATTCATTCTGTTGATTCTTGGCTCCATATTTATGTTGATTCCTTTTATTCCACTGGGCTATATTTTTCTGATTGCCAGTTTGTTTTTACTGGCATCTTATATTCCACCATTAAACAGAATTATGAACAAAATCCGGACAAAAGATAAAAAAGACAGGGTAGAAAAGGTGGAGAAAAAAATAAGTGAAGGGGAAAAATATGTCAATAAAGTTCTTGCAGATGAGGAAGTAGAGGAAAACAACAGATAGAATCTTTTTATCGAATGTGCCTGGCGAGTCGTTAAAATATATCAAAACGGAAGTTCCTTTTCTTTTACTGACCGGTAACCCAACTCGTACAGTTCCCGGGCATGGCTTAAACTGAGGATGTCGTAAGCATCAATTCCTTCAGGTTCAATGTAAACCGAAGAATATTTTTTTACTTCGTTCATGTTGGCATTTACACTCATATAAAACGTGCGCGTGGCAATTTGAATCAGGTTTTTAAATTTTTCACGCGGGTTGAGCGGACTGATATTAACCGCCACTATGTGTTCGCAGTCATTTTTAATGGGCTCAACCGGAATGTTATCCACCAGGCCGCCATCCACATACAATTCGCCATCAATTTTTACCGGCGAAAATATTACAGGAATCGATGAAGATGCTAAAATCGTTTTGTCTAGAGGCCCGCTGTTTTTGTATTCTACTTTCCCGGTATTCAGATTCGAAACCGAAATAAAAAACGGCATAGGCAAATCCTCAATGTTTTTATATGAAATTTCTTTTTGAATGACTTCCTGTAATCCATTAAGTTTTAACATCCCATCTAAAGGAATTTGCAGGTTGGTGTATTTGAAAAACCACCCTTTGTTAAAAATCTTCAGAATTTCTTCGGGCGTTTTTCCCCCGGCAATAAAAGCGCCTACAATGGCTCCGACGCTGGTTCCGGAAATTACATCGGGTTGAATGCCTTTTTCATAGAGGCCGGCAATTACTCCAAGGTGAGCAAATCCACGTGTTCCGCCTCCGCTAAGTACCAAACCGGTTTTAAATTTTTTCATTAACTAATGTTGTGCGTAGATTTAATAATAATCTACTCAAGGATTCAAGACATACAATAAACTTATACAAGATGGTATTTTCAATAAATGAAAATTTACACTTTAGTCACAGTTTTTGCCTTGATATCGCTCAGTTCTTTTTTAATTTCTTCCATGTTTTTCAAAATTTCTCTCATCACAGGATTTGAAGTGGAAGAGTTTCGTAATTCTTCTTCACGCAATCCCAAAATGGTGTCTATTCTTCCTACGACTAAAGACAATAGAATAAATAAAAGAAAAATAATTGGGACTGATATTATCATGTTGCTAAATATCAACTGCCCTAAATTACTGTCTTTATAAGCCTCTAACAATACAAATGCAATCATAAGAAATTGGATGTATCCGACATACATTCTTGCCCGGTCAATATAAATTTTCCATCTGATTAATGTTTTTCTATCAGTTTTTATTTTAGCCATATTATTAAATTTCATGTAATTATATCTTACAAATATATAGGATGAAATTTATTTTCGGATTCCATGTCATTCGCAAATAAATTTTTCATTTCCTGTAATATTTTATAATTTCAGTAATTAAACTTCCAGCGTAAACCATTTCTTCATTAAAAACTCATCTTCCGGGTCGTTTTTGTGCCAGAATATATTTTTGCGGTTGTCGTAATTGTAATCTTCATGGTATTCCCGAATATTTTCCACGATGTCTTTCAGCGCGGTAATCATCAAATCCACCTCAGCGTTTGTCATAGTTGGATGCAGTGACCACCTGACCCAGCCTGGCTTTTCCGACAGGTCGCCGTGGTTAATTTTATCAGTAATTTCCTGCGATTGTTCATAGGTCACTTCCAGCAGAAAATGACCGTAGGTTCCGGCACAGGCACACCCACCCCGGGTTTGAATACCAAACTTATCGTTTAAAATCTGAACGACAAGGTTGTAATGAATTCCATCGATATAAAACGAAATAACTCCTAAGCGGTCGCGTACATTGTCGGCTAAAATTTTTAAACCTGGAACTTCATCTAATCCTTTAAAAGCCCGTTCCAGCAGCTCCTCTTCGCGTTTTTTAATATTTCTAATGCCCATCTGGTCTTTTAGCCGGATAGCCAGCGCTGCTTTAATTGATTGCAGGAAGCCGGGCGTTCCGCCGTCTTCGCGCGCCTCAATGTCGTCAACATACTTATATTTTCCCCATGGGTTGGTCCAGTCAACTGTTCCGCCACCGGGATTATCGGGCACCTGGTTTTTATACATCGATGCATCGAAAACCAGCACCCCGGGCGAACCGGGTCCACCCAGAAATTTATGGGGAGAAAACATTACGGCATCGAGTTTTTCCAACAAATCTTCCGGGTGCATATCAATTTCGTCATAAGGTGCCGATGCGGCAAAGTCGATAAAACAAACCCCGCCGTGCTCATGCATTATGCGGGCAAGTTCTTTGTAAGGAGTTCTTACACCGGTTACATTGGAGCACGCTGTAAACGAACCTATTTTAAAAGGTCTGTCCTTATATTTTTCCAGTGCTTTGCGCAGGTTTTCAGGCTCAACCAACATTCCTTCACCAGGCTCCACAATCACCACTTCGGCACTGGTTTCGTACCACGAGGTTTGATTGGAGTGGTGTTCCATGTGGGTGATAAAAACCACCGGACGTTCGCGTTCCTGCAGGCACTTGGAATAAGTGAGTTTTCCGCAGTATTTTAATCCTAAAATGCGCTGAAACTTGTTGATTACTGAAGTCATTCCAAACCCGGCAGTAATAATCAGATCATTTGGTCCGGCATTTACATGCTTTTTAATAATTTCGTGCGAACGGTGGTATGCATGTGTCATTAGCAATCCGGTTTCGCTGGTTTCGGTGTGGGTGTTGCCAACAAACGGGCCAAACTCGTTGGTAATTTTTTCTTCAATGGGCCGGTACAATCGTCCGCTGGCAATCCAGTCGCCATAAACAATTTTTTGCCTTCCGTAAGCCGACTCAAATTCCTGATCTATACCAACAATGTTTTTCCTAAAATTACTGAAATAATTCTCCAGGTTGCTCATAAATTGTTATTCGAATTAATCCTTCTGCAAATTAAACTCCTTTTAAAATATCACAACCTATAATTCATCAGGTTTTTAAATCTCTTTTATGCCTTTTTATGATTAAAATTATTCATCAGGTGACCGAAAGTCACCAGATGAACGTTGGAATTTGTGACAAATCGTCAGAATTACTGCGTGGCACAGGGTTTGACTTTAGGGAGCAAAACATATAAAAAGTATCATTTAAAACTGAAAAATATGCAAACAGGAAAAATTGGCGTAACCAGTGAAAATCTGTTCCCCATTATTAAAAAGTTCCTTTATTCTGACCATGACATTTTCCTCAGGGAAATTGTGTCGAATGCAGTGGATGCCACACAAAAGCTGAAAACGCTGGCATCGAAGGGGGAATACACCGGCGATGTTACCGATCTGAAAGTAAAAGTTAACCTGGACAAAGAAGCCAAAACAATTACAGTTTCCGACAACGGAATTGGTATGACGGCTGAAGAGATTGAAAAGTATATTAACCAGATTGCGTTTTCAGGTGCCAACGAATTTCTCGAAAAATATAAAAAGGATGCCAATGCAATCATTGGTCATTTTGGGTTGGGATTTTACAGCTCGTTTATGGTTTCCAAAAAAGTTGAAATCATAACCAAATCGTATCAGGAAGGAACCAAAGCAGTAAAATGGAGCTGCGACGGAACACCTGAATACAGTATTGACGATACCGACCGCAACGAAGTGGGAACTGATATTGTAATGCACATCAACAGCGACTCCGAAGAGTTTCTGGATGAACACAAAATTTCCGAAATTCTTGAAAAGTACTGCAAGTTTTTGCCGGTTCCGGTTCTTTTTGGTAAGAAAAAAGAATGGAAAGACGGCAAGCAGGTGGATACCGGCGAGGATAACCAGATTAACGATACCGAACCCACCTGGACCAAAATGCCGGCTGACCTGAAAGACGAAGATTATCAGAACTTTTATCGCCGTCTTTACCCCATGGCCGATGAACCACTGTTTAACATTCACCTGAACGTGGATTATCCGTTTAACCTCACCGGAATTCTCTATTTCCCGAAAATCAAAAACAACTTTGAGGTTCAAAAAAATAAAATTCAGCTATACAGTAACCAGGTTTTTGTAACCGATTCGGTTGAAGGAATTGTTCCCGAATTTCTGACACTGCTTCACGGAGTGCTTGATTCACCCGACATTCCGTTAAACGTTTCGCGTTCGTATCTGCAAAGTGACTCAAACGTAAAAAAAATAAGCAGCCATATTTCGAAAAAAGTGGCCGACAGGCTGTCTGATATATTCAAAGAGAAACGAGACGAATTCGAGAAAAAATGGGACGACCTGAAAATATTTATCGAATACGGGATGCTCACCGATGATAAATTTTACGATCGTGCCATGAAGTTTTTCCTATTCAAAAATACTGAAGACAAATATTTTACTTTTGAAGAATATGAAAAACTGATTAAAGACAGCCAGACCGACAAAGATAAAAAACTGGTTTACCTTTACACCACCAACAAAGAAGAACAATACTCTTTTGTTGAAGAAGCACGTGGTAAAGGCTACGATGTACTGGTGCTTGACGATGTTTTAGCCCCGCATCTTATCAGCAGGTTCGAGCAAAAAGATTCCGACAAACAATTTGTGCGCGTTGATGCCGATGTAGTGGAAAACCTTATCAAAAAAGAAGATTCATTAAAAGAAGAACTCACCTGGGAGCAGAAACAGGAACTTTCTCCGGTATTTCAAGCCGTTTGCCCGGAAACCAACAGCCACACCTTTTTGGTTGATTTCCAGGATTTGGGTGAAAACGGCAGTCCGATGGTGATTACCCGCAGCGAATTTATGCGCCGTATGAAAGATATGAGCGCAGGCCAGGGCGGCATGAATTTTTACGGTGACATGCCCGACAGCTTGAATTTGGTGGTAAATACTGCACATCCGCTGGTAAAAAAAGTGGTAGATGCCAAAGACAAAAAACTGGCTAAACCGCTGGAAAAACTGGCTGCTGATATTGAAGCCAAAAAAGCAGAAATCAGTGAACTGGAGAAAGCAAAAGAAGGCAAAAAAGAGGAAGAAGTTCCTCAGGCCGACAAGGAAAAGCTGGACAGCCTGAACAGCGAACTGGCCAAACTGGAAGAAAGCAAACGGGAAAAACTAACCGGTTTTGGAAAAAACAACAAACTGGCCAAACAGTTGGTTGACCTGGCTCTTTTGGCTAACAACATGCTAAAAGGAGCTGATTTGGATAAATTTGTTAAACGAAGTGTTGAATTAATAAAGTAACAGGAATCAGCGATTTGTTCATAGGACCACTAAGTGGAAATCGCAGTAATTGAAAAAATGCGCAAATCGGTTTCGAATGGCTATCGGAACGCGCCACCCATGCCAAAAACGCCTGTTTGAAATTCAGACAGGCGTTTTTATTTTTGCGAAAAAATTCGGAACAAAAGATTTTATCGGTTCACTTTCTTATTAACCGGTATTAAAATTCAT
>JAZBNQ010000156.1:0-4205 GCA_036350775.1 Mariniphaga sp. | reverse complement strand
TGCCTTCGGCAGAGGGTATCAGACCTTTTATGCTTACCGGTTCAAAACCTTCATAAATTGCTTTTTCTTCAAAACTCACAATTTCCTTCACCGCTTCTTCGAGTGGAGACAGATCCACATCTTTTGCGCCCCGGTCAATGTTATCCAGTTCCCACAAATCGAGTTCAAAAGGTTTTCGTATTTCAACCAGAGGCAAAAATTCTCTGATGCCGTAATTTACGCCATCCTTCGGTTGATCACCGGGAATTATTAAACGACCGGTGGAAATGCCTCCCATTTCCAGTCCGTTTGGCCCGTTGATATCCACAAAATTCCGAGCAGTTCTATACGTATCAAGAAATTGTTTTGTCTGTTCTTTAATTTCTGCCCATCCTTTATCCGTAATGGGCGCAATTGATTTCTTAAGTATATTCATAACTAAATTTATAAATTCTATCCCTCTTCAATCTTTACAATATCTTTTTCAGTAAACAGGTATTGTTTTAGTTTTTCGTCCCATCCATCCATGTTTCTTCTTAGCCATTCAAGGGCCATGCAGGCATGTTCAATTTCTTCGTTACGATTATGCAGGAGAATTTTTTTTAGCTGCTTGTCAGTCGTAACAGTAAGCCGCTGTTGATACCAGTCAATGGCTTCAATTTCCTCTTTTATTGTAACAAGGGCCCGAATGTAATCGCGGGTTTGTTCTGAGAGTTCTGTTGGTGGTTCATGAAATTGTTGCATTTTTTTAAATTTTATAATTTATGATAATGATCTTAATTTTTTCGTTAGTAAAATTATGCAGTCATTCCTCCGTCAACAGGTAAAACTGCACCTGTTACAAAATTGCTCTCGTCGCTGGCCAGGAACAAAGCCACCCGGGCAATTTCTTCCGACTTTGCATATCTGCCAAGTGGAATCATTTTTTCAAATTGCTTTTTAGCTTCCTCTTTATTTTTCGGATCAAATCCTTCTTCGAGTGAACGCATCATTCGGTTATCAACCGGAGATGGGTTTATAGTGTTAACACGAATATTCCGAGGGGCACATTCAAGAGCCGCACATCTCATAATTCCCACAATGGCATGTTTGCTTGCCACATAAGGCGAAACATTTGCAGTCCCCTGCATTCCGGCAACTGACGAAGTGATAATAATACTGCCATTGTTTCTCATGGCGGGAATAACATGCTTTAAACCAAGCCAAACCCCTTTAACATTCACATCCATCACTTTTTGAAAAACATCTAAAGGATATTCGGTAATGGGTTTCACTTTTCCTTCTATCCCTGCGTTGTTGAAAAAAACATCAATTTCACCAAAACTTTCTTTGGTCTTTTTAACGAAGTTTACAACCTCGTCGTTTTTGCTAACATCGGCAACCACATATTTAATATTTGGAGTACCAATTTCTTCAACGGCTTTCTGCAGGTCCTCTTCATTTAAATCTACCAGCATTACATTGGCTCCTTCATTGGCAAAAAGTATAGCCGCAGCTTTTCCAATCCCTCCGGCACCCCCTGTAATTATTGCTGTTTTGTTTTTCAATCTTTCCATTTTGATTCTTTTTTGAAATTAATTATCAATTGTTTATGAAAATTGTATGCCACTCTGTTCCTGAATGCATATACAATACATAACAAACAGAAATTAAAAGACTTAACTGTCAATGTTATTCATCTCAAGGTGTTGAATAAATCCACAACCGAGGTTAAAACTCCACAGATTAAGAATGATGGGAAAAACAAAAAAACAATGTTGAAATGTTATTTATAACGAATTTTATAAATGATTCATTTTCTTATTTGACAGAATAATTCAACATTAGATTTTTAAATTTGGCGGGGAATGCAATAACAAAATTAGTCAACCGGAACCTGAATTTGTTTATAATCGAATTCAATAAAAAAGCTGTCAACCGGTAAATAGAGCCGAATGTATTCCGCCTCTCTGTTTGCCGGAAAGAAAACCTTTCCCTGCATATTGTAATTGCTTTCCAGCGTTGTTTTCCTGATGGTGGAACTTTTCCAGGAGTCCATCATTACATTCAGGTTTTGAGACTGAAAGGAATAATGCGCATCGGTAGCAAGGGCATGATGGAAAAGATGAGTTCGTAAATGGTTGTTGTGAGGATTACCATCGGTTGCAGCTGCTATTCCGGTGGCAATATCGGCAGTTGCTGCCAAAAAAGTAAAACCGATTTGGTTCAGTTCCCGGGCTTCATTTTTCGATAGTTCTTTTTCAAATTTCAGAATTTCAGTTTCCGGGTCAATGGCTCTTTGTTTGTTTTTAGTCATAGGTTCATTGCTGCTGTTAAAGGCCTGAATATAAAAGTCGGCAGGATCAACCAAAACCGGCAAATTTGAATGATTGGTTATATTAAAATCGAACCAGTATTTATTGTCTTCCAATTGTTCAAAACCCACTTCATATATTACTCCGTAAAGTGAGTCGGAAACAAACTGCTGGCCGTAACGCCATTTAATATCTTCTTTTTCGGGTTTTAACCTTACAATATTTTGGGGCGAAAAACAGGATTGAAAAACGAAAAGGCAAAGCACAAAAATAGCAATTGAAGTAAAATTTGTTTTCATTGTAAATTGTTTTCTGGTTTTGGCAGTTCCAAACAAAAGTTATACCCGTTTTTAGAATTTCATTATCTTTTCTTAGAAAAATCAATGAACAACAAATTTAATTCAACAAACAACCACTTCAACCTTCTTTTTTGATGGTTGCCAGATACAATTCTTCTACTTTTTTCCTTGCCCACGGAGTCCGGCGTAAAAATTTCAGGCTTGAATTTATACTGGGATCTTTTCGGAAGCAGTTAATCCGGATACGATTGCCCAGTTCTTCCCAACCATAGTAACTTACCAGGTAAACTAAAATAGCTTCGAGGGTTTTTCCGTGTAAAGGATTATTAATTTGCATAGATAAATGAATAAGCTTTCAAATTGAAAAACTGTAAAACAGAAAATTGTGAAATTTTTGAAAAACCTGTAAACTGCGACTGTAAACTTCCCCTCAAATCTTCAA
Organism: Mariniphaga sp.; assembly: GCA_036350775.1. Taxonomy (GTDB): domain Bacteria; phylum Bacteroidota; class Bacteroidia; order Bacteroidales; family Prolixibacteraceae; genus Mariniphaga. The sequence goes on along the minus strand of JAZBNQ010000156.1, from coordinate 1,191 downwards.
CCCTTCAAGCAAATCGATAAACCGCTGTACGCCTTCAACAATTTCACTTTTGTATATGTACTCGTCAGCAGAATGGGAACGCGCCGAGTCGCCCGGGCCCATTTTAACCGAGGGAAATGAAATAATGGCCTGGTCGGAAGTAGTTGGCGAACCGTAAATCCGAATGCCCATTGCTGCAGCTTTCCGGGCGAACGGATGATCAACACTGATGCCTGAGGAGTTTAACCGGAATGAACGCGGCTTTACTTCTGAATCAATCAGTTCAGTAATAATTTTTGCAGCTTCCTTGTTGGGGTAAAACTCGTTGGTGCGCACATCCACCACAAAATGGCAAATGTCCGGAATAACATTGTGCTGGGTTCCTGCTTCAATTTGTGTTACGGTAATTTTAACCTCTCCCAGCATTGCACCGGCCTTATCAAATTTAAAATTTCGCAACTTCTGAATATCGTCGAGGGCTTTATATAATGCATTTTCGCCTTCGTTTCGGGCGGCGTGCCCCGATTTTCCATGGGCATAACAATCGAGCACCAGCAGTCCCTTTTCGGCAATGGCCACTTCCATGCGGGTGGGCTCGCCAATTATGGCAAAAGCCACAGGGGCAATTTCGGGTAAAACAATTTCGAGACCCTGCCTGCCGGAAATTTCTTCTTCGGCAGTGGCCGCAAAAACCAGGTTGTAAGGGAGATCTTCTCTTTCGTAAAAATGCAGAAAAACAGCCAGCAATGCCATCAGCGGACCACCGGCATCGTTGCTTCCCAGTCCGTAAAGTTTGTCGCCATCTTCGATGGGTGAAAACGGATCGAGCACATACCCTTTGGCGGGACGCACCGTGTCTATGTGTGAATTAAGCAAAAGAGTTGGTTTTCCTTTCGTGAAATGTTTGTTGTATGCCCAGGTGTTGTTCTTTTTAATTTTAAAGGGGATGTTTTCCTGTTGCAAAAATTCCCTCATCACTTCGGCAGCTTGTTCTTCTTCCTTGCTTAACGAGGGTGTCGAAATCAACCTTTTCAACAACGCAATAAATTTCTCCATGATTGTTTTAAATTTCGGGGTGCAAATTTGTGAAAAAAAACCGGAATTCGGACACAATCAATTTGTGTTATATTTGTAATCAATTCAAAACAATATGACAAAAGACGTATTTTCAGATCATCAAAAGCAGATTGCGCGGTTTGCCAAAGCACTTGG
>JAZBNQ010000155.1:0-3728 GCA_036350775.1 Mariniphaga sp. | reverse complement strand
TGACTAATATTCAAACCTGTCTTTATACGCCCAAAGTCCGATTGCCGGATTGGAAATGTAGAAAATCTCCTCGCCGTCAGGCATTGTGTTGAATCCGTCTTTCAGTGTTGAAGGATTGTATTTTGCTGTAATTTCATCAATATCAGCATAAATAAATCCAACGTTTTCAATTTCCTGTTGGGTGAGGTTTTTTTCTCCTTTGCCCGGGCAATATGTAATACTGAATCTGCCTTCGGATGAACCATGGATGAGGTGCGCTGCAGCCCCAAGATTGGATCGCAGGTCTTCATTTTCTTCCACCATTTTTAACGTATTTGGTGTCCCAAAATAGCCATACTTTCTTATAAGTTTGTCGATTTGTTTATCCTCGCCGAACTCAACCAGTGCCGGAGCCAGAACAATCAGTTCACCCCCGTCGGCCAGTGCCATTCGGGTTCGGTACACACTTTTGTTGCCCAGCCAGGTACTTTTAAATTCAGAAGGATCGAGCCAAACAATTACTTTTTTTAACGGTTTTTCCACCATTTCGAAATTCACCTGCAACGACAGTTTTGCTGCTTTGTCAAACACGCTGAAATCGTCGCCAACGTAAAGGCCGTAAGTTTGGAGTTTTCCATATTTGTTTAGTCCCACAACGGTTTGAACATATACGATTGGCAAGTGCGAAGCAAAATGGTCCGATGCGTAGTTGAAAATTTTACGTACCGGCGTGTCGGCGCGGCCCATCATTTTTTCCATACCGTAAGCCGCACCAATAAAGTGGCTTTTATTGATGCCCTCGGAACCGCCTGTTCCCACAAAAATATTTTTGTTGTAGTTCGCCATTCCAACCACTTCGTGCGGTACTACCTGCCCGATTGAGAGAATTAGGTCGAATCCGCCTTCCACGAGCAGTTTGTTTACCTGTGCCGGCCAGTCGTAATCCACCGCCCCGCCGGAAACTTCATGCACAAATTCAGCCGGAACGGTACCCAGCGTAATCACATCGTTTCGCCAGTCGTGAGGCCGAAAAAGGTTTCGTGGTGTTTTGCCAAACATGTGGCTGATTTGTGCATCGGTCATGGGGGTGTGTGTACCAAGTGCCGGCAGAATGTCGGTGAGTTTATCACCGTAATATTGCCAGGCAAATTCGGTAAGTTCACCCGATCGCGAAGGCAAACGGGTATAATCCGGCGGAACTGCCAGTACTTTTTTCTTTCTGCCCATTTTTTCCAGCGCCTCAAACAGCCCCTGTTTCAGGTCTTCTGCTGACAGGCTGGTATCTTTTGAACCCGTTTCGTAATAAATCATATTTTTAATTTTTGACTATTGAGCTCTATGTGTCTAAGTGGTATTTTTTTTAACCACAATAGGCACATAGGGCACATAGTTATTCTAACGTTTCACTCTTGCATTTCCTTTCCAGATGCTCCAAACCATATCTTCGTCGGTTGGTTGGGCATAATCAGTAAGGAATGTGGTGGCCATGGCGCCGGTAGCCCAGCCAAACTGTGGCCATTTTTCTGATTCCCATCCTTTCAGAATGCCATAAAGCATACCTCCTACAAAACCATCGCCTCCGCCAATACGGTCGAGTACCACAATCGGGCGCGGTTCAATCACATGCCAATTTTCCCCTTCGAGCAAAATAGCTCCCCAAAGATGTTCGTTAACACTGATTACTTCGCGCAAGGTTGTTGCAAAAACCGAAGCATTGGGGAAAGTTTCCTTCACACGATTTATCAATCCTTTAAACCCGTCGATTTTAGCTTTGATGCCTTCACCACCGGCAGGCGGACCTTCAATTCCAAAGCAGAGTTGGAAATCTTCTTCGTTACCAATAAGAATATCTGAAACTGATGCAATTTCTGTAAAATCTTTCCGAAGCTGTTCTTCACGGCCTTTCCAGAATGATGCGCGGTGATTTAAATCGAACGAAATTTTGGTGCCGTGTTTTTTGGCTGCTCGTGCTACTTCCAGGCAAAATTGGGTGGTGTCCGGAGAAAGTGCCCCGATTAAACCTGAAAGGTGAACAATCTGAACTCCCTCTTCGCCGAAAATTCGTTCAAGATCAAAATCTTTTGCATTCAGGGTTCGGCCCACTTCTCCTGCCCGGTCGTTAAAAACCCTTGGTCCGCGTAATCCGTAACCGCTGTCAGCAATATTAATCTGATGGCGGTAGCCCCACGGATCGCCCTGTTCTACTTCCGGACCCTCGTAATCCATGTGACGTCCTTTCAGGTTGCTTTTAATGAACTGCGCAATGGGGCTGCCCTTAACAAAAGTTGTGAGCACCTTCACCGGCATTCCAAGATAGGATGCAATGCTTGCCACATTGGTTTCGGCACTTGTTGCATACATGGTAAATTTGTCGCTGGCATGAACCGGCTGACCGTTGTCGGGTATAATTCTGATTCCCATACTTGTTGGAACCAGCATAGCGTATTTGGCGTCTTTTTTTAATTCTAAACTCATTTTATTTTATTTAAAAGGTTATTAATTGCTGAAAACTGCTCCGCTATTTTCAATTCCCAGTTCCAGACCGCGGAGTTCGGCCATTCCACGCAACAGACCGATAGCTGAATAGCCCGGATTGGTTTTCTTTTTCAGGTCATCGAGAATGGTGTGACCGTGATCCGCACGCATAGGAATTTTATGGTCGGGACGATAAACGCCCTGTCTTTTTCGCTGTTCTTTCAGAATAGCAAGCATTACTTTGTACATATCCACATCGCCCCGAAGGTGGCCGGCTTCGTGAAAACCATTGTATTGATCACGTTGTGTGCTTCGAAGGTGCGCAAAATTCAATTTGGCACCATGCCGTTTCACGATTCCTTCCAGATCATTATCGGGCCTGACCCCGAGTGATCCTGTGCAAAGTGTGAATCCATTGTAAATGCTGTCATATATATTCAGAATAAATTCGATGTCTTTTTCGGTACTTACAACACGTGGCAAACCGAAAAGCGAAAAAGGTGGATCATCAGGATGAATGGCCAGTTTTACCCCGCTTTCTTCGGCAACCGGAGCCACATTTTTCAGAAAATATTCCAGGTTTTTCCGGTATTGATTGTTGTCGATGTTTTTGTATTCATCCAGTTTTTCGCGGAATTGTTCCAGGTTCCATGATTCTTCAGATCCGGGCAGGCCGGCAAGAATGGTATGTTCAAGTTCGTACCTTTCTTCGCTACTCATTGCCTCAAAACGCATTTCAGCTTTTTTAACCAGTTCCTGATCGTAAGCTTCAACAGCACCTTTCCTGATCAAAATAAAAACATCAAACGCAATAAAGTCAATCATATCGAATGCCAAAGCCCGCGCACCATCTTCCAGTTTGAGGTTAAGGTTCGTCCTGGTCCAATCAACCACCGGCATGAAATTGTAACACAGTACCGGTATTCCAGCCTTTCCCATGTTGCGGATACTTTCGATATAATTACCTATGTAGTTGTCGCGGGTGGATTTTCCCTGTTTGATATCTTCATGAACCGGGATACTTTCAACTACCGACCAGCTCAGTCCGCGGGGTTTCGGCACCGGTTGGTTGTCATCCCATTCAATAAACCGTTTTCGGTCTTCAATGTTTTTATAATCCCAAACTTCACCGTTAGGTATTTCATGTAACGCAGTTACGATTCCGGTTGCGCCCGCCTGACGAATGTCCTGAAGGGTTACCGGGTCGGAGGGACCGTACCATCTCCATGTTTGTTCCAGTGACATATTTTTAATTTCAATTTAACTTTTCATTC
>JAZBNQ010000154.1:0-2892 GCA_036350775.1 Mariniphaga sp. | reverse complement strand
TTCAATGGCAATGATTACTTCCTCAATATTATTTTTATCTATAATTTCATTCAAATCATTTAGTTTCCCCAGCTGCGGAAGATATTGGCCGAGTAACCTGTCGTCGTTGTTTTCAACTCCGATAAATCCTTTAAATAAGTTACCTGCCGGCCGCTTTTGTCCCGACATTTCACTGAATATTTTTTCGGCCTTTTCATTACTGCCAATCAACAGTGTATTAAAACCATATTTTCGCCGGTGAATACGATGTATGGTTCGGGTAGTTAAAATCAGGCGAAAAAAATACGTTAGTCCGAAATGCAGCCCAAAAAGCGTGAAAAATAGCTGGTAGTAGTTTTTATAGGTATGAATGTAATCGTCCAGAATAAGCGTAAAAAAAATGACAACTACACCCACAGCCGAGGTAAGAAAAGTTTGGCCAAGTTCAAGAAGTCGGGATCGGCGGTAAATATTATCGTAAAAACCGGTGATGTAATAAAACAGAATCCAGAGTGTGGGAATGAACAGAAGGCCGAGGAAATACCGGTTTGTAAATTCTATGGGTATGTCGATGCCAAATCGTTGCGGTTCAATAACAGCTTTCCGATATATAAAAAATAGCGTCCAGCTAATGGCTGCAGCTGAAAAATCAAGTGTTAAATATTTGGCAACCTGCCATTTCCTGTTCATCATGCGCGGTCAAGTTCAGTCTGTATGCATTACAAATACATGCATTTAACGCTACTTTGAAAAAAATATTGCGGCAAAAGTAACTTTTTAACCATTTAGTTGCCGGAAAAGCGATCTAACTTTGAACTGATTTTTTGAACGGTTTGTATCACAGATGAATAATCCTGAATTTGGGTATTGGATTGTTTTTTTTGTAGAACGGAATTTATAAAGGCATCCGTTTCATTAATTTCTTTAAAGGAATTCATATCAACAGGAGAGTTATTGCACAAACTATGGCCTTGAATCAAATCGAATTCAGTAAACTGGTTATTTGCATACGATTTAATGCTAAATTCATTTAAAAGGCCCATTTTTCCGTAATTCACAGCTACACGCGTTCCATTGGCAAATTCGAGCTGAATATTATTGAACCCTGAATCAGCTGGAGTTGAGTGATACGAAACAGCAGCAGCTTTTTTAGGACTAACTCCGGCTACATCTTTTAGCATTAATAAAAGCTTTATTAGTATATCAATATCTTGATATTCAGGTTTAAAGTGATTAACTTCAATAATTGCAGGATGCCTGATATTTTGATTTAACCACTGAACCGCCGGCAAATAGTAAAATGGATTGGCAACCTGAATTACGGTTTGTGCCTCATTAGCAAGCATAGCCAGTTGGTCGCACTCTACTGCATTCATTTCAGGATAGCTCGTGGCAAAAAAATGTTTCGATTTTTTTACCATATCGCAAAGTAACTTGAATGGAATCAGCGAAAAGCGGTTGATTAACAGCACATCCGAGCGTTCAATCAATTCAATTCGGTTAAACTCAGGTGCCGACAGCCGGAAATTGCCCGATTGCGAAAATGTTCCAACCGACGATTTTCCGGTAATGTGTATTTCCGGAATTACCTGAGCTCTTTTGGCATAAGGCTCAAGCAATTGAATATCTCCTATTAATCCAAGATTCAGCATTCCACAAATATATGTAATGGTGACACCTGTTTTCTGGAATCAGCCATGAACTTATCAACTTTTAATGTTAATATTGTCAATAAGAAGTAGCGCAGAATCTATCTTGTTCAACTATTTTTGCAACGAAATTGAATTGGAATATGACAGAATACGATAATTTAAGACACCAGGGTTTGCGCAAACGTTTGATTGATGGCCTGAAAATAAAAGGCATTAGGGATGAAAAAGTGTTGGAAGCTATTGGCAAAGTCCCCCGGCACTTGTTTATGGAAAGTTCGTTTCTGAATTTTGCCTATAAAGACCAGGCTTTTCCTATTGGTGCCGGGCAAACCATTTCTCAACCCTACACCGTTGCATTTCAAACCCAGCTTTTGCAGGTTGAAAAAAACGAAAAAATTCTCGAGGTAGGAACCGGGTCGGGATACCAGGCGTGTGTTTTGCTTGAAATGGGTGCCAGAGTTTTCACCGTTGAACGCCAGAAGGAACTTTTTCAAAAAGTGCAGTCGTTTCTTCCTGAGATTGGATATCACCCGGCCTGTTTTTTTGGCGATGGTTACGAAGGCCTGCCTGCATTTGCTCCGTTTGATAAAATTTTGGTAACGGCAGGTGCAACCTCGGTACCAACTGCCCTAAAAGAGCAACTAAAAGTTGGGGGAAGAATGGTTATTCCGGTGGGAAAAGAGAACCGGCAGGAAATGCTGGTAATTATTCGTGTTTCTGAGGACGAATACAAATCGGAAAAACATGGAGGGTTTGTTTTTGTTCCTCTTTTAAAAGGAACTGTAAATTTGTAAACAATGCTAAAAATTGAAAAGTTTGTAGTAAATCCATTGCAGGAAAATACTTTTGTCCTGTCAGACGAAACAGGCGAATGTATTTTTGTTGACCCTGGTTTTTATTTCGATGTGGAAAAACAAGAAATAATGGATTATGTGGCTGATAACAATCTGAAACCGGTAAAAATTACAAACACTCACTGTCATTTCGATCATATTATGGGAGTTGAATTTGTCCGGAATCAGTTTAATATTCCGTTTTATGCCCACCCCGACGATGCATTTTGGGTGAAACAAGCCATATTTCAGGGTAAAATGTTTGGTTTTGAAATGGAGCCGGTTCAAGCCCCTGAACATTTTTTTCAGGAAAACGAACCGTTAAAATTTGGAAATACCGAACTGGAAATTATTCATGTTCCGGGTCATTCTCCGGGCCATGTGGTTTTTTACTCAGAAAAAGATGCTGTCCTGATTGGAGGCGATGT
>JAZBNQ010000153.1:0-11205 GCA_036350775.1 Mariniphaga sp. | reverse complement strand
TATGCCTCAACCGGCCGGCTATCGATTATTTTTGCATTTTCTTTGTTAATCAAATCATTTAATTCTTTCGTAGTTTTTTCAGCAACCATGCAATTTGTTTTTATAGAATAAATTTTCCATAATTTAACAATTTAAATCCAGCATGCCGGCTTCTTTCCCAAATATTCTGATTACCAGTTTATATTTTCTTTTATTGAAATTTGTGGATGGTGGTTTTTCTTAAACACATGTTTTTGATTTTTTATTAACCACAAGTTTGTATATTTCGTTCTCCTGATTTGCATAAAAACAAAAACCTGCAAATCATCTGACTTACAGGTTTCCTGGTTTATATTTTTTTGTCGGGGTAGCCGGATTTGAACCGACGACCTCGTCGTCCCGAACGACGCGCGCTACCGGGCTGCGCTATACCCCGTTTGAAAAATCCGCTGCAAATTTAAACTTTTTTAAACAATACAAAACCTTATACCTGCTTTTATGAACTTAAATTTTCAATCCTTAAAATTTTTCTGTTTTTTTTCAGGAGGACAAAACAATTCAATTTTAATAAACATTTGTTCTTTATATACTTGTTAATTATGAACATTATTTCTAATTTTACCGTGTTTTAAAAAAAATATTTACAAAAATATGGTTACAATTATTACATCTTCCGGGAACAGTCTGAAATCAAAAATTGATTTACGGTTTGGCAGAACCAATTGGTTTTGTGTTTACAACTCAGACAACAAATCTATACAATTTATTGAAAATGAACACAAAAATGCAAACGGAGGTGCAGGCACAAAAGCAGCCGAAACCGTAGCTGAATTAAATGCCGAACGTGTAATCTCAGGCGACTTTGGCCCCAAGGCAAAAGCATTGCTCGAACAATTCAAAATACAAATGATAATTTTGGATGCTCAAAATAAAACCATTGAGGAAATCATTAATGAAACAAAAACCAAAAAAATATGAAAAAAAAGTTTGCAGTTCCGGTTGACCATAATGGCATTCTGGATGCCCATTTCGGTCATTGTAAATATTTTGCATTGCATGAAGTAGAAAAAAATAAAATTACTTTCACCGAAATGATTCAACCACCACCTCATGAACCGGGGGTATTGCCACGCTGGCTGGCTGAAATGGGCGTTACCGACGTTCTGGCCGGAGGTATGGGAAACCGTGCCATTCAACTATTTAACCAGCATGGAGTAAATGTTTTTGTGGGAGCTCCTCAACAAAATGCCCGCGAACTGGTAGATGGCTATCTTAATAATTCCATTGCATTTGCAGCAAATTATTGCGATCATTAAAATAAAACCCAGGCTAGACAAAAAAAAATGCAGATAGCAATTGCAAGCGGTAAGGGAGGTACAGGAAAAACGACCGTGGCAGTGAGCCTTTTTCATTTCTGGGAGAAATTTCGCAAAAAAAAAGCACTGTTGGTGGACTGCGATGTGGAAGAACCTAACGATGCATTATTTCTTTCTGCGCTGAAAACGCTGGACAAAAAAAGCATTTACCAATATATACCCGAAATTGATTTGACAGTATGCACATTCTGCAAGAAATGTGTGGAATGGTGCGAATTTAATGCCATTACCGTGGTGAAAAACCACAACTTTGCTCAAGTGAATACCAGCCTTTGCCATTCGTGTGGCGCATGCATGGTTGCCTGCCCCGAAAATGCCATCGTTGAAAAACCTCATTCACTGGGAGCAATAACTCACTTCAAGACCGAAAACGGCAGTTTATTTACTGAAGGTCGCCTGGAAGTTGGATCATCGATGCAGACCATGCTCATCAAAGAACTAAAAAAAGAGGTAAAAAAGAACGGTGCTGTTGTTATTTTTGATGCCCCGCCCGGAACAAGTTGCCCGGTTGTGGAAACAGTTTCTGATGCGGATTACATTATTCTGGTTACCGAGCCCACTCCTTTTGGTCTGCACGATTTGAAAATTACCGTAGAATTATTGAAGGAACTGGAAAAACCTTTTGGTGTAATAGTAAACAAAGCCGGACTTGGATCTACTGATATTTACGAATTTCTAAATGAAAACAATGTTGAGTTGCTGTGTGAAATTCCATTCTCCAGGGAGTTTGCCCGATTGTATTCAGCAGGTGAATTACTGAGCAACATTCCGCTAGAACTGGAAGATATTTATCGGGAAATCATTGAAAAAATAGGATGCAGGAAATAACCATACTCAGCGGAAAGGGCGGTGCAGGAAAAACAAGCGTTGTGGCAGCCATTGCTTCTCTGGCCAAAAATGCGGTGTTTTGCGACAACGATGTGGATGCCGCCGATTTACACCTGATTTTCCATCCGAAAATCAAAGAAGAGCACGATTTCAGCAGCGGCAGCAAAGCGGTAATTGACTCTGAAAAATGCTCGGCGTGTAGGTTGTGCATGGATTATTGCCGGTTTAACGCCATTCATCCAAAAGAAGATGGAATGCCGGAAGTAAATATTTTTCAGTGCGAGGGGTGCCGGTTGTGCGAGCGCATTTGCCCTGAAAAAGCCATCAATTCCGTTCAGTTTAACAACAACAAATGGTTTGTATCCGAAACCAGGTTTGGACCACTGGTTCATGCACGCATGGGTGCAGGCGAGGAAAATTCCGGCAGGCTGGTTACCGAGATCAGAAAAAAAGCAAGGGAAATTGCAACTGAAACTTCCGCACAAATTATCATCAACGACGGGCCTCCCGGAATTGGCTGTCCGGTGATTGCTTCTGTAACCGGAACCGGAAAAGTACTGCTGGTTATTGAACCTTCACTGTCAGGATTACACGATGCAAAAAGATTGCTGAAACTGGTGGAATCCTTTCACATTCCGGTTTTGGCAGTCATCAACAAATTTGACATCAACCCCGAAATTACTGCACAAATCGAACAGTTTTTGCAGGATATCTCCATTCCACTTATTGGGAAAATTCCATTTGATACGCGATTCGTGTATTCCATGGTGTCAGGTAAAAGCCTGGTGGAATTTGCACCGGACACAGAAACTGGCCGGGAATTTAAATCGATTTGGGAAAAACTCGAAAAAATTCATGATCTTCGCTGACACTAAAGCGATTTAAAAATGACATTACCCAAAAATATTTCGAACCGTAATTTCTGGTCATTTTTGTGGCATGCCGGTTTCCTGGCACTGGCTAAAAACTTTATGGATGTGGACACCATTATTCCGGCTATGATTGTGGAAGCCGGCGGAGGGGCGATGCACATCGGAATTATGACAGCCATTATGCTGGGCGGTGCCAGTTTCACCCAGTTATTTTTTGCTCCCTACCTCAGTAATCAATCCTATAAAAAGAAATTTCTGCTTGCGGGCATCAACACCCGCATTTTTGCATTATTTGGACTGGGCGGATTACTTTTTATGCTGAAAGGAGAACAAGTCGGTTACGTACTTTGGCTCGCATTTTTGTTTATCACACTGTTTTCGCTGGCCGGGGCGTTTGCCAATGTGGGGTATTACGATATTCTGGGAAAGTCGGTCAATCCGAAAAAGCGTAAAACCTTTTTCTCGTCGAACCAGATTATTTCGGGAGTTATTGTTTTGGGGGCGGCATTTTTGGTAAAAGCAGTGCTGGTTTGGAAAAACTTTCCGGTAAACTATGCCTTTATGTTTTTCATTGGCGGGGCGCTGTTGTTGGTGGCTTCCGGCGGGTTCTGGAATATTCGCGAAACAGTTCCTTCCACCATGAAAATTTCAGGAGTAAAAAACTTTCTCAGCATTTTAAAACATGAGTTGAAATCGAACAAAAAACTGGCTTATTTTCTGGGATTCATAAACACACAGGGCATTGCCATTTCGTTTTTGCCTTTTGTTATTTTGTATGCAAAAGAAACTTTTCAGACACAAAGCAGCGACACCGGGAATTTTCTGTTGTTCAAAGTTTTAGGAATTGTTTTTGTGAGTTTTTTAGTTTTGTTGGGCGCAAAAAAACTGAAATACAATGTATTACTCTACAGCAATGTTGTACTTTCGTTGCTGCTTGGTGCATTGGCCTGGAGAATTTCCGGAATTGACGGGTTAAAATACATTTTTGTAATGGGAGGTCTGGTTTATTCGCTTTATACCATGAGCATGAATGGCCTGCTACTTGAAATTTCCGGCAACGAAAATCGTGCGCTTTATACGGGATTTGCCGGTGCCGGAAACATACTCCCGGCCCTTTTCCCGCTGCTGGGCGGCACGTTGATACAGTTTTTCGGGTTCCGGGCCTTTTTTGCTTTATTTATGGTCATCATTGCTTCTGCTGCTTTTTTCATATTTAAAATCGACTGCAAAAAATGAAACGAGCATGAAAACAAATTTCGCCCAGTAGCATAATTAAAATTCATGCAAGTTCCATACTATACATTAGAAAACAAACAACTTTAATAGTATGAAAATTACCATCCTTACCGAAAATTGTGCCGGCGGGCATTTCCTGGCTGAACACGGGCTATCTTACCTGATAGAAATTGATAATCAAAAGATTTTGTTCGACTCAGGTCATTCGGATGTTTTTCTGAAAAATGCCCGGCAAATGGGAATTGACATTGAAAACGAAGTGAAAACCGTTGTACTGAGCCATGGCCATTGGGATCACGGTGACGGATTGCGTTTTCTTCAAAACAAAAGGCTGATTGCACATCCCGGAGCATTTATCAGAAGGTTCAGAAAAAAAGATTTTTCACCGGTTGGATTATCTCTTACCAAAAAGGAGATTGAAATCCGGTTTGAATTAACTGAATCCAATGCCCCGGTTCAGCTTTCAGAACACCTGTTTTTCCTGGGCGAAGTTTCACGAAAAAACGACTTTGAATCCCAAACCACATCGTTTACAGATGATTTGGGAAATGCCGATTTTGTCCCTGACGATTCAGCTTTGGCAGCGATTGTAAACAAACGCCTGGTAGTTGTTACAGGTTGTTCACATTCGGGGATTTGCAACATTGTGGAGCAAGCCAAAAAGGTTACCGGTATTTCTGATGTAAAAGCGGTTTTGGGCGGTTTTCATCTGAAAGAGCAAAACGAACAAACCCGGCAAACCATCGCATATTTTAAAACAAACCAAATTGAACAGATCTATCCGACACATTGCACCGAACTGCCTGCCCTGGCAGCATTTTATGATGCGTTTCAAAACCACCAAATAAAAACAGGCATGGTGCTTGAATTTTAAACGATTTGAAACCTGTCCATATCTTCAAGGACAGGAAACTTTTTTCGGAACTGGTGCAATTTATCATACGATATATCAAACGTTTTCACTTGTTCCTGTTCACCCAGAAATGTTGCAAATCCTTTGAAATCAACCAGTGCAGAATCCCCGGCGTAATTAAGTCCGGTTCCGTCAGTTCCAACGCGGTTCACACCAAAACAATAACATTGATTTTCGATGGCGCGTGCAACCAGCATATTTTTCCAAACATGATGGCGTGCCGAAGGCCAGTTGGCCACAAATAAAAGAACATCGTAGTTTTCAGTGTTTCGACTCCACACCGGAAAACGTAAATCGTAACAAATGAGCGGGCAAAACCGCCAGCCCAAATATTCCACCACCAACTTTTTGTTTCCCTGCGAAAAATGCAAATGCTCGCCACTCATGGTAAACAAGTGGTGTTTGTCATACAATTCAAGTTTCCCGTTAGGAAAAACCCACAAAAAGCGGTTAAAGTTTTCTCCTTTTTCTTCAATGATAACACTACCGGCAACTGCTGCATTTTTTTCTTTGGCCAATGCTTTCATCCATTGAATCGAAGGCCCGCCCATTTTTTCTTTCAGTTTATTCGGATTCATGGAAAATCCGGTGGTAAACATTTCGGGCAATACGATTAAGTGCGTTTGTTCCACCCTGGAAATCATTTCTGAATATTTTTTCAGATTTGCTTCACGATCCTCCCAAATGATATTGGGTTGAACAAGTGTAATTTTAAAATTTTCCATTTTTTCAATTCAATATCAGTTTCAATTTTTTTCTTTAAGATAAAGTTTCAATATCGGAAAACATTCTTTTAATCTCAGCCAAACAACCATAACGGTTGTAAATAAAAATTCAGCTAAATTAATTGTATTACAACATCTAAAATCTGTTAATCACCGTAACACCCAAATTTTCAAACTTATCCATGTTCATTAGAGCATGTGGAGCATCGCCGAGAGAAATGGTTTTGCCAATCAGAAGTTCAGGGTTTAATTTGCCGGAATTAATCATCTCGAACATTTTGGCATAACGAAATGCCTGCATCCCGTGACTGCCAATAATTTCCAGTTCGTTTGCCACCACCTTGTCCATGGGGACCTTAGGATGTTGGTGATCACCGGTCATTAATCCAACCTGTATATGTTTTCCGCGTTTTCGCAGACAAGCCACCGAGTTGAAACAGGTTTCCTGGCTACCCAGCGCATCAATGGAAACATGTGCGCCATGACCGGTTACTTCCCGCACAGCATTTGGAATGTTATTTATTTCACGTGCATTCTGCAATACAGTTGCGCCCACTTTTTGTGCCAGTTTTAGTTTTTCATTATCGATATCAACAGCTACCACATTGGCTCCGGCAGCTGCAGCAATCATAATGGCTGACAATCCTACCCCGCCGCAACCGTGCACAGCAACCCATTGTCCGTCACTAACCCTTCCCTGATCGATAACAGCACGGAACGAGGTAATGAACCGGCAACCCAGACTGGCAGCGGTTTCAAAACTCATATCGTCCGGCAGACGCACCAGGTTAATATCTGCATATTGAATTTCCACAAATTCGGCAAACGAACCCCAGGCGGTAAAACCCGGCTGAAACTGGTGGTCACAAACCTGGTGGTTTCCTGAACTGCACTCCGGACAATTTCCACAACCACCCACAAAGGGAACGGTAACCCGATCGCCCGGTTTCCAGTTTTTTACACCTTCTCCGGTTTCAACAACCACTCCAGCCAACTCGTGACCCGGTACATGTGGCAATTTGATGTCGGAATCGTGGCCCATCCAACCATGCCAGTCGCTGCGGCAAAGTCCTGTTGCTTTCACTTGTACCACCACACTACCTAAACTTGCTTTTGGATTTGGCAAACTGATAACCTCAACAGATCCCTGAAATTTTTCGTAAAAAAGTGCTTTCATCAATTTCGATTTCCGGTAAAATTGAGAAATAATATGGAATTTTTTATACTGACTTGAATTTTATACCATATTTCTGAAGTTAAAATACCAGGATCAAAAAAGGGTTTTGTTTGCACAAAACCCTTTTTACTAAGCACTATAATCGTTAGATAACTTCCACATTAAAAGCTACCGGTCCGCGGTCGCTTTCTTTTACTTCAAACTGCACGGCCTGGTCTTGTTCAAGACCAAACTGAGCATCTTTTACTCCGGTACGGTGTACAAAAATGTCTTTGCCTTCTTCAGTATGAATAAAGCCAAAGCCTTTTACTGCATCGTACCATTTTACTTTACCTTGCATAAGAAATCCGTTAATAACGTTCTCTTCTGTTAAAACCACCACCGCCGCCGCCTCTGCGATGACCACCACCACCGCCACCGCGGGAATCGTTTGATCTTGGACGTGACTCGTTTACTTTAATGTTCCGTCCGCTAAGTTCGGCATTGTTAAGTTCTTCAATGGCTTTTTTGGCTTCCTGGTCGTCGTCCATTTCAACGAAACCAAAACCTTTACTGCGTCCGGTCAGTTTATCAGAAATGATTTTAACTGCAGACACTTCGCCATACTCTTCAAAAATTTCTCTTAAATCTTCCTCAACTACGTTGTACGGGAGATTTCCAACATAAATGTTCATTTGTAACTAAAAATTAAATTAATAAAACAGGCTCTGCCGCAAAACGCGAAAACCTAAGTTTGTTTTGTTCCTGGATTTAAATGAATAGCGAAAAGTAATCGTTCAGTAACCAAAAAAATCGTGGTGAAAAACAGGAAGGAGAATCGTGCCCGGCTGCAGAATACCTTAAAATTTCAACTAAATAAAGACCAATTTGCTCATTACCAGACAATCGAATTAAAAAAAAGTTCAATATTATCTATTCATTCGCACCGCAAAGTTAAACTAAAATTGGAATTAACAAACTTTTAGCTATCGGATATTCATTAAAATACATTTTAATGCAATCTTTTTGTTCACCTTTTATGCTTTCCCGGTATTCTGGCCATCAGGTTTTTCTTTCAACAAATCGCTAACTACCACACTTGCAACAAAACAACCAAAAACGGGAGGCATATATGAGATGGTTCCAACGGTGGATTTTTTATTCAATCCTTCCTCTAAACGGACGACCTTTTCATCAACGTGTTCGGGAGAAAAAACCACTTTCACTCCTTTTTTTATTCCCAATTTTGAAAGTCTTTTACGCATCATGCGGCCGAGTTTGCAGTTGTAGGATTTTGAAATATCGGCCACCTGCACTTTTGAAGGATCGATTTTTCCTCCGGCACCCAGTGAACTGACCACTTTCAGGCCGAGTTGAAGGCTGTGGCTGATGAGATAAACTTTTGGAGAAAGCGTATCGATAGCGTCCACTACATAATCGAATGGCTGACTTTCGAGCAGTTCAACTGTTTTTTCGTCGCGTATAAAATCATTCACAACCGTCAGCTCAATCTCCGGGTTTATGTCGCGAAAACGCCGGGCCAAAATTTCAGTTTTTGGTTTGCCGGTTGTACTTAATAAGGCTGGCAGTTGCCGGTTCCGGTTCGATTCTTCCACCACATCGCCGTCAACTATGGTTAATTTACCTACGCCGGCGCGGCAAAGCATTTCGGCAGCATAAGCTCCTACTCCACCGAGGCCAACAACCAGAATATTCGCATTTTTCAGAATTCCAAGTTTATCAGCCCCAAGGAGCAATTCTGTTCTTTCCAGCCAACTCATTCGGTATAATTATGATTTTAGTTCTGATTATTTCCCCTGCTATTTTTCAAAGCGCACATTTTCCAAGCGGTTAAAGTTTTCCCAAACTGCCTGCTTCAGGTTTTTCACAGAAATATTTTTTAAGGCAGCTGCGCGCGTGTAAATGTCTTCAATAGTTCCTTCAAACTCATCAGTTTCAATAAATATTTTTTCGATTGGTAAAATTTTAAATGAATCAATGGCTTTGGAATTTTCCCTGAAAAGTATTTCACCGAATGAAAACAGAAAGTTTTTTTCCAGCAACTGTTGGGTTAGCTCAATACTGCCATTGTAACCGTGAAATATCCAGGGAACTGTGGGTTTATTTTTTTTGTGCAGTTCCACAACTTCGTTCCAGGCTTTCACACAATGAATAATTAAAGGTTTTTGGTACTCCTCAGCCATAAATGCCTGTGCCATAAAAACCCGCATTTGTTCATCCATAGCTGCATCAGCCAGTTTATCCAAACCACATTCGCCTACAAAAATTACATGATCGAATTCCAGTGCATCTTCCATTACCTGCATTCGTTCATTGTCTTCTTTTTCAGCACTAATTTTCCAGGGGTGCAACCCTACCGAATAAAAGTTTCTCCCCGAAAAAGCAGGAATTGCTTCTCCGGGAAAAAGGTTTTTGACTGTAACCGTTTTTTCCGGAATTTCTGTATGGTGTGTATGAATATCAATAAGCGGATTTTGAGTCACCATTTGCTATTTTAAACCATTTCCAAAATTTTCCTGACTGCATTTTCTGCGCCAACGGCAATCTGATCGATAGTAGCATTCAGCATATAACAGGGAGTAGTAATTATCTTGTACTTTTCATCTACCACAATTTGTCCGTGTGTAGTTTTTTCATGGGTTCCACCCAAATTCTCAACTGCCTGAACTGTTGCTTCATCCTGGCCAATTGTAACCTTTACATCGCCTAAAATTTTAGCAATCATTACCGGTGAAATACACAGTGCTCCAATTGGTTTCTTTTCAGCTACAGTGGACAGCACAGCCTTTTCCACATCAGGATTCACATTGCAGTCAATCCCATCAAATGCAAATGTGCAGAAGTTTTTGGCTGCACCGAATCCCCCGGGAAAAATGATGGCATCAAAATCTTTGGCACTGTATTCCGATAGTGGTTTAATATTTCCCCGGGCAATGCGTGCAGCCTCAACTAAAACATTTCTTTTTTCAGGCATTTCGTCGCCTGTGAGATGGTTAATAACATGCGCCTGCTCTACATCGGGGGCGAAACACTCGTAATGTGCTCCTTGGCGGGCTATAGCCAACAAGGTTAGCGTAGCTTCGTGAATTTCAGCTCCATCATAAACCCCGTTACCTGCCAGCACAACTGCAATTTTTTTCATAGCTAATTGAATTATAATTTGAACTCAAAATTACTGTTTTAACAGGAAACCGGAAAATTCTGTCAACTGATTTCCTCCAGATTGTATGGCGTTTCCTGGTAAACATAGTAGTTTAGCCAGTTGGCGAAGAGCAGGTTTGCTGCTGAACCCCATCTCATGGAAGGTGTATTGTTCGGGTCGTTTCCCGGATAATAATTTACAGGAATATTGATGGGAAGTTTTTTGGCCAAATCTCTTTTAAACTCTGTATCAAGCGTGTGGCGCGAGTATTCTGTATGTCCCGTTATAAATAACTGCCTGCCGCTGTTTGCTTTAACTATGGCAACTCCTGCTATTTCAGATTGTGCAATAATTTGCAACCCTTCCGCTTTTTTCACATCTTCTGCCCTGATTTCGGTGTGGCGGGAATGCGGCATAAAAAACACATCGTCGAAACCACGGAAAATGGGTAAATGCGAATTGGAATGTGTGTGTTCAAAAACGCCAAACATTTTTCGGGGAAGTTCGTATTTCGGAATTCCGTAAAAATGGTACAATCCGGCCTGGGCAGCCCAGCAAATAAACAGTGTTGAATAGACATGATGTTGCGCCCAGTCGAGAATTTCCTTCATCTCATTCCAGTATGTTACCTCTTCAAAAGGCAGCAGTTCAACCGGAGCACCGGTAATTATCATCCCGTCATACTTTTTCGTATTCAGCTCGTCGAAATTTTTATAAAACTGCTTCATGTGCTCCGCTGACGTATTTTTCGACTTATGTCCTTTAATTTTCATAAACTCGATTTCGATTTGAAGCGGAGAATTGGAAAGTAACCTTAACAAATCAGTTTCAGTAGTCACCTTCAGCGGCATCAGGTTTAAAATAATGATTTTTAATGGCCTGATGTCCTGATGTTGAGCCCGTGATTCATCCATTACAAAAATATTCTCTTCTTTCAGAATATTGATGGCAGGTAAT
>JAZBNQ010000152.1:0-2638 GCA_036350775.1 Mariniphaga sp. | reverse complement strand
CCCATAGGTCTACAAGTTTTGGCATTGTCTTAACATACTGTATTAAAATGAAAATAGCAAGACAATTTTTTCCCCAGCTGACTGTTTCAACCCGGCAAAAAACGCTCAGAGCTGCGGGTTTTAATTCCATCATTTTAGTTGGCAATCATTAAGTTAATGATTTAGAATTGAAAAACTAATTAATAAATATACAATGAATATCATTTAGCGCTAGACTTCTAGCAAAATTTGTGTTTACCTTCTGACAAGTTAAATCTTTTTGATCGGAAGGAGGCACGCATGAAAAACGCTGTTGATGATGGTCAATGCACTGAAAATAATTTAGAAATTTTGATGAACATGCTCCGAATCCTTAGCATGCTTGAAAAGGCCGTGGATCGTCTGGGCCGAAAGAACTATCATGGCAGAGACCAGTATCCTGCTGCATTGCTGGAGCTTGAAGCCGCGGTTAATATAGTTCGCTCTTGGATAAAGGACTATAAATGTTTTTGCAATGTCCCAACTTTCATCAATGCAATCGGATTTTTTATTGCTAATATTGGCCAAAATATAGCTATAATTTCGGAAGAAATACAACCTCAAAAAGGGAAAAAAAAGGAGAAAAAATCTCGCCTTAAAAAAGAGCGGGAGAATATTTTCAGGTCCATTCAATCCATGGTGGACCACTTAACCGTCCATTTTCGAGATTTAAAGCCCGCCGAAACCTCTGTTGGGATTGAAATCGAAAAGGCGTTGTGGCGTATATTCAAACAATATTGTTCGAAACCACATCATATAAAAAAAGGGGAACTGATATCGAAAAGGGGCAAAAAAACTCTAATTTTTCCTTGCTCCGACAGGGATGATTATTCCGACTTGGTAAACGACAAAAAACGATTCAAAGAGGAGGTGTTGGGCAAGCTTGGTTCTTATGGATGCAAAACGGGTCATAAAGACGGTTGCAATGGAAACAGTGGATATCGATTAAGAGGATTCAGATCCTCGCCCAGAAAACCAATAGAGGAAGGAGGAAGAAAAAGCCAGTTTCCAATTCGCATCGCGCAATGCAAGGGTTGCGGAGAAAAGTTTTCTATTTTGCCGAGTTTTTTACCGAGAGAAAAGCATTTTTGCATCGATATAATCGGCACAGTCCTTCGCGGCGTCTTGCTATTCGGAGGCAGCCTGCGTTCGGCGATTTCGAACACCGGGCTGACTGGAAACAAGGTAAAGAGCCAACAGACAATCCTGAACTGGATCAAATGGGTGGGCGCGCGTCATCCAGCCGATATCCTAACCCGCGCCGGGGTAAAAGGCTCAGGTTATTTCCAGGAGGATGAAGGTTTTGAAAAAGAACCGGACCTTCGCACATATTCGGTGGCGATGGTTGATCCGGAAACTTTGTTGGTGTGGCACATGGATTATGTGGATCATGTGGATGAGCAAACCTTATGCGATTCATTTGAAAAGTTTGTCGAACACATCGATTTTAGAGTCCTTGGAGTCACCAAAGATAAGTGGCGGGCTTCAACAAACGCCTTGAAATCGGTTTTCCACAGAATCTGGATTGGATTCTGTCATCGACACTGTCTGAAAAAATTTTACAACGCGCTTTTGGAATTTCAAAAGGAAGTTGGATGTAACGACAAGGAGGTGAGCAGATTGCATAAGAAATTTAAAAAAGCTTTGGAAACAGCCGGTTCCAAAGCGGCTCTCAATGTTCAAATAAACATGTTGAAGGAGCCGGCCTATGATCATCCTTTAGTTCGAGCGGCAATAGATGAAGTTGAAAAAAATGGCGCGCATTACACAGCGTACAAAAACAGGAAAGGAATCAAAAAGACAACCTCTATAGTCGATAATTTTTTGAAAATTGTAAAACGAAAACTCAGGCAGGCGGAGAGCTTCAGGGACAGGACTTGGGCGGGCGTTTTGTTGCGGGGAATGGCGAACGTGAGAAATTTCGTACCTTTCATGCCGGGAGCTAAAAACGCGAACAAAAGCCCATTTATGCTGGCTCAAGGTGAGACATACGGGTTGCCCTGGATGCAGGTTATGAATATGCATAACGCGTTCTTATTCTCTGAATTTTAAACGGGTTTGGATTTTACACAAACTTATAGACCTATGCGTGAAAATTATTGAAACCATAGCATCCCAGCTTAATCCCCTCATTGAATACAAAAGCAAAACTGTAGACACTGCCATAGTTAAAACTATTGTCTCGGAAACAACCATAGCCAAAGCTACAGCTTTAACTGCACTGTAAATCAGGATTTGAACGGCTGTAATGAGAAATGCACACATTACAGTCCCAGACAAAAGAATAAAGACATAAAACATAGCCATCAAATAGATGGAACTATAGAAATTCTCAATATCCGTTTTGGAAATAGGACCTATAAAATACTCATAAACAACCTTAAAAACGACCCCAATGTCAGGCCCTATAAACGCCCAAGTAACAGCCGCTGTTATAGTGCCAATAATAGCCCCAGGTGTAATTAACAACTCTTCATCAAGGTCAATTCTTCCTTTTGCAGCAACCATAAAAGATAGAAATATGAAGAAAAAAACAGTAACCAAAATAACGCTCTGCAATGTCGGGATTGGGCCCACCGCAATAAATTGGATTATATTTTCTGATTATAACGGATTTGGG
>JAZBNQ010000151.1:0-4691 GCA_036350775.1 Mariniphaga sp. | reverse complement strand
ACCGGTAAAAGAAAATGATTCTGAAGAAAAGAAAAATGGAAACGGCAAAGACGCTGATAAAAAAGAGACTGAAGTTTCTGTTAAAATTGATATTGAAGGAATTAACCACCGAATTGTTTCAATAACATCAAAAACAGGAAGTTACCGCAATCTGATTCCGGTGGAAGGTGGCCTGCTTTACCAAAACGCTGGAAAACTTGAAATGTATGATATTGCCGAAGAAAAAAGCAAAGAAATTATGGATAAAGTTTCGCAGGTTCAGGTTTCTGCTGACAAAAAAATGATGCTTTACCGTTCAGGAAGTGATTATGGAATTACTGCCATAAAACCGGGTGTAAAACCGGGCGATGGCAAACTGAACCTCGACAACCTGGTGATGAAAATTGATCCGAAAAAAGAATGGGCACAGATTTTTAATGACGGCTGGCGCATTTTCAGAGACTATTTTTATGTGGACAATCTGCACGGAGTTGACTGGGAAAAAATGAAAACCAATTACAGCCAGTGGGTACCGTATGTTGGCCATCGTGCCGACCTCGACCATATTCTGAATGAAATGGTTTCGGAAGCCAATGCAGGTCACGCTTATGTGAACTGGGGCGATTTTGAAAACGTAAAACGCATTGATGGCGGACTTTTGGGTGCCCGGCTCGAACCCGATGCCAAAGCAAAAAAATTCAAAATTGCTGAAATATACGAAAGCGAAAACTGGAACGAATCACGCCGATCACCGCTAACCATGCCGGGAGTGGATGTAAAAGAAGGCGATTACTTAATCTCAGTGAACGGAAATGAAATTCCGGCAGATGAAAATCCGTACCTCTACCTGGAAAACCTGGCCGGGAAACGCACCGAAATTACCGTTTCAGCCAATGCTGATGGAAGCAATCCGCGAACATCAGTGATTGAGCCCATTAAAAGCGAACTGGAACTGATGTATCTTACATGGGTAAATCAGCGCCGCGAGCTGGTGGAAAAACTCTCCAACGGACGCATTGGTTACATCCATGTGCCCAACACAGCCGTTGAAGGTAACCGCGAATTACACCGCGGTTTGTATGCTTATCACGACAAGGAAGCATTGATTATTGACGAACGCTACAACGGCGGAGGTTTTATTCCTGATGTTATGGCCGACCTGCTCGACCGCAAAACACTGAGCTACTGGCAACGTGCCGGACTGAATCCCATGCGCACACCTGGTGTTGCTCACGATGGCCCCAAAGCAATGCTAATCAATGGTTATTCATCTTCGGGTGGCGATGCTTTCCCTTACTATTTCAAGAAAAAAGGACTGGGAACGCTCATTGGTACCCGCACATGGGGCGGACTGATTGGTATCTCAGGCAATGCCTCACTGGTTGATGGCGGAAGCATTTCGGTTCCGCGGTTTGGCATTTACGATGAAAATGAAGAGTGGATTATCGAAGGAATTGGTGTTTACCCGGACATTGAAGTGGTTGAACGCCCTGAGCAACTGGCCAAAGGTCAGGACCCGATGATTGAAAAAGCGGTAGAAGTACTGCTGAAACAACTGCAAGAAAATCCGGCGAAAAAAGTAAAAACACCCGAACCACCCAACAGGTCGGGCTGGATTGAAATTGATATCGACTGATTAGAAATCAATCATTGCTTTAATAGCACCGTCTTTGTATCCTTCAACGATATCGAAGGCGGTGCCGGTTTCATCAAGAGAAAAATGATGGGTAACCATTTTCTCCACATCGGCTTTACCGCTTATGACCAGATCGATGGCTTCCTCTACACAATGATTTTGCCGCCGCACGTTGATAATTGTGAGTTCCTTGCGGCGCATTAAATCCATATCAAACGTATATTGTGCTGATGGGGGGATTCCAACCAAAACAAGTTTTCCTCCGGGTTTCAGTATTTTTACGGCGTTGGTAACGGCATCCTGTTCGCCGCTGGCTTCAAATGCCACATCAACAAGCAACTCTTCCTGTCTTTTTACTTCCGATTCCACATCCTGCCTTTCAGGATTAATCATATACCGAACACCAATTTCTTTTGCTTTTTCCAGGCGGTAATCAAGTGGTTCAACCATTCCAACATTTTTCACATTGTCAGCCAAAAGTTTCAGCAAAATACTCAGCCCAATCGGACCAGCTCCAAAAATAATTGCTGAGGTTTTCCTGTTTTTAATTTCTGCCAGTTTAACGGAGTAAACACCTATGGTAAATGGTTCAATTAAAGCAGCCTGTACCGGATTCAATTCTCCTGTTACCGGAATACAGGTAAACGAAGGCATCACAATGTAATCGGAAAGGCAACCTTCAATCTGCCCCGGGCAACCCAGAAACTTATTGTTCCGGCACGTGTGAGGCCGCCCTGCCAGGCACTGATCACAATGGCCGCAATGAATAGCAGGATCAACCACTACAAGGTCGCCGGTTTTTACATTGGTTACTTTTGGCCCAACTTCCACAACAATACCCGAACACTCATGCCCAACAGCAAAGGGGTACTCTACCACCTGAGTTCCTATTTTTCCTTCTGAATAGTAATGAATATCTGAACCACAAACTCCTATTGAAGCTAATTTTATTTTCACCTCTTCAGCACCAGTTATGATTGGTTCGGGCACTTTGATTATTTCCATTTCGCGTATGCCTGTTAAAACAACTTTTTTCATTTCAATTTAATTTTAGAAGGGCAAGATAAAAACTAAGTGGTAAAAAATCATCCTGTAATATCGGGTAGAAGTTAATCATTTTTAATGAATTCTTTTAAAAAAATTTCATAAGTAATTCCCGTTGGCCTCATAGAAAGCAAAATTCAAAAAAATCTTTTCATTTTCGGCCAGAAATGAAACTTTTTATCTAAGTCTGTTAATCAATTAATTGCAACTAAGTGTTGGCTGTTTTATTAACACTTATTAATATTTTTTTAATTTTATTTTACATTGAACCCAATTTTATACTATATTAGCGATGTTTTAATTCAATATGAATTGAATGTTATTTGAAACACTACCTTTTCTCTGTTAAACCAATATTTTTCCAGGTCTAACTAAACTAAACTATGAACAATCGGGTTATCGCCACCAATGGTAACCCGTTTTTTTATGCTTTTTCTGCAACATTATGTTTAAAACGCAGGTAGAAAAAAACTCCCGCCGACCCCAGACCTACAAGATACCCAAACCAGATTCCAATTGGTCCTGCATTTAACAGAAATGTAAATCCATAGCTTGTTGGAATTCCAATTAGCATGTATGCTGCAAAAGCCATTAACATGGGTATTTTCACATCGGCCATGCCACGCAAAGTACTGAGCATAATAACCTGAAGCCCGTCGAAAATCTGGAAGATGGCAGCCACTACCAATAGCTGTGATGCGATTGCCACCACATTTGGGTCAACTGTAAAAACAAGGGGTAAATAGTTCCTGGCCAGAACAAATATCAATCCCATTACCGACATAAACAGCAGTACTAAATGAGTGGATGCAAAGGCAGCCATTTTTAGCGATTGAAAATCGTTTTGCCCCAGTTGGTGACTTACCCTAATTGTAGTTGCCTGTGAAATTCCCAGCGAAATCATATAAGTAAAACTGGCCAAACCAATAGCCACCTGATGCGCAGCCAGGGGAGTTTCGCCAAGCCATCCCATCATAATGGCACCAACGCTAAAAGTTAATACTTCAACAATAATCTGAAAACCAATGGGTATGCCGATTTTTAAAATTGAAACAATACGTTTTCTGCTAAAAGGTTGTGCATTGGCAAGCGTAAAATAGTTCCGAAACCGCTGAATTCGAAAAATATAAAACAGAAACATAACCGGCATTACAAGTCGCGAAACCAGGGTTCCTACTCCCGCCCCCAGCAAACCCATTTCAGGAAATCCAAATTTACCAAAAATCAATACATAATTAAAAACAATATTTATAACATTGGAAACCAGCGTTATCTGCATGGCAATTTTTGTATTCCCTATTCCTTCAAAAAACTGTTTCACCGAAAAAAACAGCATAAACGGCAAATAAGAGGCACAAAGAAGCAAATAGTATGGACTGGCAAGTTCAAGTACATCGTTTGTCTGGCCCAAATAGGGCAACAGAAAATATATACCAAACATAACGACCGAAAGTGCAAGGGCGGCTGTAAAATGAGTGAAAATTCCATTTTTTAACCACTTAACTACTTCTTTCGGTTTATTGTTTCCAAAAGCTTTACCAACAAGTGGAGTTAAACCATAAGTAATGCCCATCCCAAAAAACATACCGATAATGAACACATTGTTGGCAAATGCCGAAGCGGCAAGTTCGGCAGTACCCACATGACCAACCATAATATTATCAACCAGCGAAACAGTTACCTGCCCGATTTGCGATAACACTACCGGAATGGCCAAACGGAGGAGCCGCCGGTAAAATGGTATGTACTGCGCCAAATTCACGGCGCCAAAGATACATTATACAATTAAATGGAAAACCAGAAACTTACTTTCAACATAAAAGCATTTTCGGCTTTAACCTGATTTATGCCTTTCAGGCTTTCAAAAACTGATGGTTCGTAAAAACTTTCATATCGCGACCGCGTATTTGTCCACACAAAATAGAGGGTTGAACCGGTTTTATACTCCCACCGGGCAACAAAATTGGAGCGGAATTCCTGAAAATTAAAATCGGGATTATTGGTGGTAAGATTTAAAACCGGATTATCCCTT
>JAZBNQ010000150.1:0-2597 GCA_036350775.1 Mariniphaga sp. | reverse complement strand
TACTTAAAAATCCAAATTGATTTTTTTGAGCCGATTTTTATCTCGGCAAGACAAAAGTTATTTTATCATGGCCAATTTGGTTTAACTCCAGTCAAAAATATTTTGTTTCTCTTGTCTTTTGGGCATAAAATGCCCCTTGTTTTACATTTTTTAAGTTAATGGAACGTACCTCGCCCATAAACTTCTGGGTTGGTCTTCATATTTTCCTCCTTTCTTTGTTTTTTATGCCGCCTCGATGAGCTGGTCAAGCTCCTCCCAGTCGGCTCTGTAAAAATGATGTTCATATAGTTTTATTTCCATTTGATGCCCGCTCCTGGTAATTTTTGCAGGGACTGCAATAAACCAGTCAATAAATGTTCGGTGTTCCTGTCGCTTGAACTTGCTTTTCTTCTGGCGCATCATCACCGACAGGTTGTAGGCAAAAACGCTTAACTGCCACAGGATATCGTTTGCCCAAAAATCATCAGTAAATGTAGCACCTGCCATTGTCTGCCCTTTTACCTGTTCAATCCAGGTTTCGCTGGTCGAACGTTGCTTGTAAAGTTCATGCAACTGGGTGGCATCCATATCCAAATTACTTGCATAGCACACGTACTGATAAACCGGCACAATTTGTTTTTCACCAAGATACTCTACTTGTACATATTCTTTAACGCTACGCATGGCCCTCAATATCCTTGGCTTGCCCCATCCTTTTGCCTTATAGGTAAATTCACAGATGGCAACATCTTCTTTTCCTTTTATCGACTCCCAGGATTTCGATTGAAGCAGCTTTTCAAGGTTTTTTAATTTCATTTTGACAAGATAATCCCAACCATAAGATTCCAACAAGTCGAAAAGCCTTCCTGAAAAGAACCCACTGTCAGCCCTAAAGAACACTTTATCTATGGTTTCAGGCAAACTGGATTTAACTTCTTTAAGAAAATCAACAATACCATTGCCTGTATAAGCCGAACCGGTCCTGAACCAGCTATGGTACAATAGTTTAATTTCACTTACAAAAACCAACAACGGATGATAACTTTTGGCACCTTTTTTTGTCGTATTAAAACCTTTGGCGGCCCCTTCCTGGTTGCCGCATACTGATTTTACGGTTGAGTCGGCATCCAGCGTTATGCATGTAAGCCCGCTTTCTTTCAACCAGCGTGCATTATTCAATAACAAAAAGGATTGTAATTTTCGTGCACCACTTTGTCCAAGTTTCTTCAGGGTTGCGGATATGGCATTTTCGTTTATTGCTTTGTTGAGTTTTAACAAAACCCTTGTCAAACCGTCACCTGTGAACGATGAAATCTTGTTGATTCGGTTTATCCCGCAAAAAGAAGCCATGATAATAGAAATCAATACCTGGTTCACTCCGAATTTGGTAGCGCTATGCCACCGGGTTGGGAAAAGGGTACTGACCGACTTTATGATGCCCTGCTTGTTCATGTATTTTGCTACCGTATTTAAACCTGAATACTTTGTGATATTACTTCCTGTAAATGAGTGTTTTACAACTTTTGATTGGCCTTTTAATTTTTTCTTTGTATTTTTCATCTTTAAAGTGATGTTTTTTGTCGAAACTTTATTGTGTAACGACTTGAAGATAAGCAATTAACATCACTTTTTCTAATTTTTAATTTACTTTTTTAAGTTATAACCGTATTTCCTGGTATATATAATGGATTTGGTACTCCTGGTTTATTATCTTTAATGCCATCAACAACTAATACAACCTCTCCGTCTGTTGGTGCAATAAGTTGTTTCCCAAAGGCATAAAAATCTTCATTGGTTTTTCCATCATTCTCATAGCTTTTACCGAATTCATTTGTAATTACAAAATCAAAAGCATATTTTTGAGCTTTATCAATCACGTGATAATTTAATTCCTTGATGTCTCCTCCCCAAAGCACTGTCCATTCTTCATTAAAAGGGAGCCTTAATTTAGAAACATTACGTGTAAGCTCTGGCAAGTTTTCTTCGTTAAAAGGTTTTACCATTAATCCGTTTATATTTGAATTTTCATCTACAGAAATATAAAGAGCAACTACAATGCGTTCAAAGGTTGTTTTGTAAAACGCTACATTTGGTTGTTCGTATTTCACAAAAGATTTTGTTTTGATGGCACCAGCTTCTGAGTTTAATCCACGTAAAAAAGCCAACGTTTTTTCTTGTGGCATAAAGTTTTTCATTTCGTTGGAAAACATCAAATAAATACCTTCATAATCATTGGCATTGTATTTTTGTTGAAAATTGGTTGCTACAGTTTTTGATTTTTCACTCTCTTTTTGAGCAAAAATGTTATTGACTAATAAAAAGGCGATTAGTATAAATATGATATGTTTCATTGATATTATTTCACTATTAACCGACTAAAGTCGGGATTACTAAATTTTACTATCTCAAAAGCCCATTTTACGGGTGTTTTCATTTTTATTTCAAAACAGACCCCCAGGTCATATTAGATTTAATTGAAGCTGCCCCGGTGGTTCTCCGACTTGTTCTTTGTAAGCACGATTAGTGCTCTTGAGCAGTTCAACCATGTCAAGCATACTTATCAGGTGTATCCTTATCAATGCAGCAACTACTGAAAACGCCTTTTTTGTCTGTGCAAT
>JAZBNQ010000149.1:0-3409 GCA_036350775.1 Mariniphaga sp. | reverse complement strand
TCCTGGAAAATAATCCGGGCATCGGTGTATTTATCGGTGGTGTCGTTCCACACATAAAAATCGCGGTACACACTGCCGGGTTTTGCATGGCGGGCCCGTTCAAACCACTTGTGTTCAATGGAAGTGTGGTTCAGCACCAACTCGGTAATTACCCGCAACTCGCGTTTGTGCGCTTCACGGATAAACCGTTTAAAATCTGCCATTGTACCGTAATCTTCATTGATGCGGGTAAAATCGGAAATATCGTAACCGCCGTCTTTCAGGGGCGATTTATAAAACGGTAAAATCCAGATGGCAGTCACACCCAGCGATTTCAGGTAATCCAGTTTTTCTATTAAACCTTTAAAATCTCCTATTCCGTCATCGTTGCTGTCTTTAAACGAACGAACGTGAGCCTGGTATATAACGGCATCTTTGTACCAACTTTTATCTATATTGTTCTGCATAACTAAAATTTGAATTGTTTACATGAAATAATCGAAATCTCTTTCGGTGCGTAACTTTCTGCGCACTTTGAAAATATGCACAGGCATTACACCGGGATTCACTTCCACAAAATTGTATTCACCACTCCACAGAAAATGTGCGTCACTTACCAAATCCCTCACCTGGTAAGAATCATGTGCATGCATTCCGAATTCGGTAACCGGAAAGTTCACCCAGCCGGAATGCGTATGGTGCGGATCGAGCGAAACAACCACCAAAATGATATTTTCCAAATCATCGGAAGCCTTGCTGTAGCAAACCAGTGCTTCATTGTCGATGGTATGAAAACGGAGGGAATGCGTATTTTGAAGCGCTTTGTTATCTCTCCTGATTTCATTCACCCGTGTAATAATTTTTCGCAGGCTTTTAGGGTCGTCAAAATTCCAGTTTTTTATTTCATACTTTTCCGAGTTGAGGTATTCCTCTTTTCCCGGCTGGGTTGGGGTATTTTCCATCAGTTCGAAGGCCGGACCGTAAATTCCGTAGTTTGAACTCAGGGTAGCTGCCAGCACCAGTCGCTGAATGTACCCGGCGCGGTTGGTTACCTGCAAAAATTCGGGCAAAATATCGGGCGTGTTGGGCCAAAAATTAGGCCTGAAAAACTCGCGGGCTTTGGAATTTACCAGTTCGTTCAGGTAAGTTTCCAGTTCGTATTTTGAATTGCGCCAGGTAAAATAGGTGTACGATTGCGTGAATCCCTGCTTGGCCAGGTTGTACTTTACTTTTGGCCGGGTAAATGCTTCCGCAAGGAAAATTACATCGGGGTGTTCTTTTTTGATTTCGCCAATGGCCCAACCCCAAAAATTAAACGATTTGGTGTGCGGATTATCCACCCTGAAAATTTTCACGCCTTTTTTTATCCAGAAAAGAAAAACGCTTTTCAACTCGTTCCATAAGTTTTCCCAGTCTTCCGATTCAAAATTGATGGGGTAAATATCTTCGTACTTTTTGGGCGGGTTTTCGGCATATTGCAGCGAACCGTCGGGCCGGTGCCTGAACCATTCCGGGTGTTCCTTCACGTAAGGGTGGTCGGGCGAGCACTGGAATGCAATGTCCATGGCAATTTCAACGCCCTGTTCGTGGGCTTTCATAATCAGCTCCTGGAAATCGTCAATCGTTCCCAGTTCGGGGTGAACCGATTTGTGCCCGCCAGCTTTGCCTCCAATGGCCCACGGAGAACCGGGTTCGCCGGGTTTGGCAGTTACGCTGTTGTTTTTCCCTTTCCGTTTGATTTCGCCAATGGGATGAACGGGTGGCAGGTACAACACATCGAAACCCATGTTTGAAACATAAGGCAGAAAATTAATCACATCTTTGAATGTACCGTGGTTACTGCCATCCGGGTTCAGCGACCGCGGGAAAACTTCGTACCAGCTGCTGAAATTGGCACGTCTCCGGTCTACGGTTACTTCAAAATGCTTTTTAATCTCAGAAATGTGTTTTTTTACCGGATATTTCACCATGGTTGTGTAAAGGTTTTTATCCAGGATGGCGCTTATTTTTTTATCTATTAGTTCATCCGAATTAAAATCATCCTTTACTTTTTTCAGGAAAGCTGCATCCTCATCGGTTATCCCGGTGCCGGTATCCAACACTTCCTGAATGAGGTTGGCTCCAATCTGAAGATCAACTTCGACATCCACCTGCGCCACAATTTTTTTCAGAATGTCGCGGTGCCACGATCTAAAATGGTCGACCCATGCACGAACGGTGTAGAAATACGATCCAATGGAGGTCAGTGAAAATTCTGTCGCCCATTTGTCATTCACTTCAAACTCCATTTCGGTGGCTTTCCACTCCTTGTCATCCTGAAATTTATGCAGCACTTCAGCACTCAGCACATCGTGGCTGTCGCAGTAAATGTCTGCCGTAACTTTTATTTTATCTCCAATTACCCGTTTTACGGGGAAATCGCCGCAATTTACCTGCGGCTGTATATTTTCTATAAATACGCGTTGTTGACCATTCATAATTGTTATTTTGAAAATATTACCATTGATTTTTCCTGAACTGAAATTTTATCGTTTGCAGCAACCACAACTTTTTCTGATGCTGTAACATCATTCTTCCTGAATGCTGTTGAATCAAAAATTTTCGCCAGATTTCCTTTGATGTGTGCAGGAATTGTTCCGGTACGGGTTGCCTCTTCAAAATTCAGAAACACCACTACCCGGTTTTCGCCCTGTTTTCTTTCAAGGGTAAAAAACTTCCCCTCTTCCGAAATCTCCAGGTTGTTTTTGTCGGTTTCTTTCAGCACCGGATGTTCTTTCCGCAGTTTAATCAAAGCCTTGTAAAACCGGAACATGGCCGATTTTTCGGCATCGTTTTCGATATTCCACGAAAGTTTTGACCTTTCAAAAGCCTCCTTGTCATCGGGATTTGGAACATCCGTGGTGTCGCTGTAAAAATCTTTGAATTCCTGTTTTCTTCCTTCGCGCACCAGCCGGTTCAGTTCTTCGTCCAGGTGGCTCACGAAATAGTAAAACGGGTTGCGCTCGCCGTACTCTTCGCCCATAAACAGCATAGGCACATTGGGCGTCACAAACATGGCACCGGCAATTACTTTGGCCGTTTCAAAATCAGTCATCGAAATCAGCCGGTCGCCCAGCAGCCGGTTTCCGATTTGATCGTGGTTCTGGTTAAAAATCACAAACTGCTCGCCCGGGTTGTTTTCGGTGGAATTGCCGTAGCTTTTTTTCCGGAATTCGGAATACTGGCCATCATACACAAACGCTTCCTTAATTGCTTTTGAAAGCTGCCCGGGCTGGCCAAAATCGATGTAATACCCTTTTTGTTCACCGGTTGTCAGGGTGTGCACTGCATGATGAAAATCGTCGGACCACTGCGCATTCAGCCCATAACCGCCTTTGGAAACGGGTGAAATATACCGTACGTCATTCAAATGTGATTCTGCAATCAAATA
>JAZBNQ010000148.1:0-6817 GCA_036350775.1 Mariniphaga sp. | reverse complement strand
TTCAATTCGTCTTAAATTTATACTTCACTTCCGAAAGTTCCTTGTTGGCTTTTACAATTTTTTGTTTCAGACTTTCCTTGTACTGAACCATTTTCTGCATCAGTCCGGCATCGCCGGTAGCCATCATTTGCACGGCAAGTATTCCGGCATTCATGGCGCCGTTCACAGCCACAGTTGCAACAGGGATTCCCGGAGGCATTTGTACAATTGATAAGATAGAATCAAATCCTTCGAGACTGGCTTTAATGGGCACGCCGATTACCGGTAGCGGTGTCATCGCGGCAACTACTCCAGGTAAATGAGCAGCCATACCGGCACCTGCAATAATTACTTTCACGCCACGGTCTTTGGCGCTTTTGGCAAATTTTTCTACTTCATCGGGTGTGCGGTGTGCCGAAAGGGCATTCATTTCAAACGGGATTTCAAAATCTTCGAGCAATTGCGCCGCTTTTGCCATTACGTCCAAATCAGACGTGCTTCCCATGATAATACTAACTTTTGGTTCCATCTTTTGCATTTTATATTTTCAGTTAATCAATTTGTTTTGTTATTTTGTGACTTCAAAATTTTAAAGCGAAAATACAGCATAAAAGGTATTTAAAAAAATAATTTTTCCGTTAATGAAACAAGTTAAAATCCACGATAAAAATTTTCAGCTTTTTATCCCTTACGAAAAAATCCGTGCAACCGTTGAAAAAATGGCCGAAAGCATGAATAACGACCTGGCCGGAAAAAACCCATTGTTCATTTGCATTTTAAATGGTTCATTTATGTTTGCTGCTGAACTGTTCAAGCGCATTAGTTTGGTGGAAACCGAAATTTCGTTTGTAAAACTGGCCTCTTACGATGGCGATAAAACTACCGGCGAGGTTAAACAGCTTATTGGTTTAAATGAAAAAATTGAAGGTAGAACAGTTGTTGTGCTGGAAGATATTGTGGACAGCGGCCTGACCATTGACAACATTTACGCGCAACTGAACCAGTTGAATCCACGCGAAGTGTTAATTGCCACCTTGCTTTTAAAACCCGATGCGCTGAAAAAGAAAGTACAACTTGACTATATCGGAATGGAAATTCCCAACGATTTTATTGTGGGATACGGACTGGATTACGACGGCCATGGCCGCAACCTGATTGACATTTACTCAGTTATTAACGAATAAAATAAAAACATCATGTTAAATATTGTACTGTTTGGCCCTCCCGGGGCAGGTAAAGGCACACAAGCCGAGTTTTTAATCCAGTCATTCGGATTGATTCATTTGTCAACCGGCGACCTTTTGCGCAGTGAAATTGCAGAAGGTACCAAACTTGGGCTTGAAGCCAAAGCATTTATGGACAAAGGTGAACTGGTTCCTGATGCAGTGGTAATTGGAATGATAAAAAGCAAACTGGAAGCCAATAAAGATGCCAAAGGATTTATTTTCGATGGCTTTCCGCGCACCGTTGATCAGGCTAAAGCGCTTGATGAACTGCTTAATGCCAACGGAACGCCAATTTCAGGCATGCTAAGTCTTGAGGTTGAAAAACAGGAACTCATTGACCGCTTGCTTAGCCGCGGAAAAATTTCAGGCCGGGCTGACGATCAGGACCAGTCGATTATTGAAAACCGCATCAATGTTTACAATGAAAAAACAAGCCCACTCATTGAATATTATAAAAAACAGGGTAAACATTTTGGCATAAATGGCATGGGTACTATTGATGAAATAGCAGGCCGGCTGAAAGCTGTAGTTGAAAAGTTGTAACCGGTTTATCTTTTAAATGTTTTCCCAATTGTTTGCAGTTGGGAAAACATAAAGTGAATCAACCATCATACACACCAACCAAAAAAGGATAGATAATGGCTGAGACGAATTTTGTTGATTACGTAAAAATCCACTGTAAATCGGGGCACGGCGGCGCCGGCTCGGCGCATTTGCGGCGCGAAAAGTTTGTGCCCAAAGGCGGACCCGATGGCGGTGACGGAGGGCGTGGCGGCCATATTATCATGGAAGGCAATCAAAACAAATGGACATTGCTGCACCTGAAATTCCATAAACACTTAAAAGCGGGAAATGGAGAAGCCGGGGGTGCTCAAAAGAAAACCGGTGCTGATGGTGAAGACATTGTAGTGGAAGTTCCTTTGGGAACCATTGTCCGTGATGGCGAAACCGGAGAATTTATTTTTGAAATTACCGAACATGGCGAACAGAAAATTCTAATGCAAGGTGGCCGCGGCGGACTGGGAAACGACCATTTTAAATCGTCAACCAACCAAACGCCGCGGTATGCGCAACCCGGCGAAGAAGGTGAAGAAGGCTGGAAAATTCTGGAGCTGAAAGTACTGGCCGATGTAGGACTTGTAGGTTTTCCCAGTGCCGGAAAATCAACACTGTTGTCGGTGGTTTCGGCGGCGAAACCTAAAATTGCCGACTACCCGTTTACTACCCTAACTCCCAACCTCGGCATTGTGGGTCACCGCGAACAACAGTCTTTTGTAATGGCCGATATTCCGGGAATTATTGAAGGCGCCCACGAAGGGAAAGGGCTGGGTCTGCGTTTTTTGCGCCACATCGAACGCAATCCAATGCTGCTGTTTATGGTGCCTGCCGACAGTGCCGACCACCTTAAAGAATACAACATTCTGCTGAACGAACTCGAAAAATACAACCCGGAACTGCTCGACAAACAGCGGTTTCTGGCCATCAGCAAAGCCGACATGCTCGACGAGGAACTGATGAAAGAAATCAGCGCCGAATTGAATGAAATTCCGCATTTGTTTTTTTCGTCGGTTACCGGATTTAATGTACAGCAACTGAAAGATAAAATCTGGCAAATACTGAATAGTTAAATGGCATTTTTTCAAAAAATACTGGATTTTGATACCGAGTTTTTTTTATATCTGAACAGTTTTCACAACGATTTCTGGGACACCATTATGCTGATGGTAACCCGCAAGGAAACGTGGATTCCGTTTTTTGCCGTAATCCTGTTTTTCATTTTTAAAAACTACCGCAGCAAATGGTGGCTGGTTGTACTTTTTGCGGCGCTCACCATTTTGCTGGCCGACCAGCTTTCGGTGCTGCTAAAAGAAACCATTCAGCGGTTGCGCCCGGTGCATAATCCAGAAATCGAACATTTGGTGCACAATGTATTGCGAAAAGGCGGGCTTCATGGATTTGTTTCTTCGCATGCAGCCAACTCGTTTGCCCTTTTTGCTTTTACCACCCGCCTGTTCCGAAAAAAAAGCTACTGGTTCCTGATGCTTTTTTGGGCGGTACTGTTTTCATATTCGCGCATTTATTCCGGTGTTCATTATCCGCTCGATATTTTTGGTGGCGCTGTTTTGGGCTGGCTTATCGGATTAGGCACCTACAAAGCGCTCATGTTTTTTGAAATTCACTTTTTCCTGGCCAAAAATCCTAAAATTGAAACCACCAACCTCGAACCGCAACAATCAGGGCTTATTTTCCTGGTTTTTTTCGTACTGGTAACTACAGTTGTTATCGTGACATCTCTTCTGCATCATTACAATTATTTGTGAAATGGAAACTTCTGCAAGTGAATTTTATCACTCGAAACAGGAAACTTTTGAATCGAAGCTGAAGACCGTTTCCCAAAAAATCAGACTTTTTGCCTGGTACCGGCTGGCGGCTTTTATTCTGCTGTTTATTCCGTTTGCTGTATGGGGCTGGAATGGATGGATCACAGCATTGCCAACATTGTTTTTTCTGGTTTTCTTTTTCTTTTTGGTGAAAAAAAATATTCGGTTTGAAAAAGAAAAAAAGAAGTTTGAGGTGTTGAAAAAAATCACCGAAGATGAATTGCTGGCGCTGAAACATCAGTTCAGTCATTTCGATAGCGGAAAAGAATTTTTGAATCCTTCGCATTTCAATTCCTACGACCTGGATCTGTTTGGCGAAGGTTCTGTTTTTCAATTTATCAACCGGACTTCAACGTTAAGTGGAAAACAAAAACTGGCAAGCTGGCTGCAATCTCCGCCACTTGAAAAAGCAGAAATTGAACAACGCCAGGAAGCCATTCGCGAACTTTCAGCCATTCCCAACTTTCGGTTGCATTTTCTTGCAAATGGTCATCTTTTTAAAGAAACTTCAGAGTTAAACGAAGAAATCAAACGCTGGTCGGAAACGGAATTGAATCTGAACCGTCCGGCTGTTGTTCGTGCATCGGTTATTATCATTCCTTTACTGACCATTTTTGCAGCTGTTCCGGCAATTCTGGGGATTTCAAATCTTTGGATCTTGTTGATGCTTTTTGTTCAGTGGAGCGTTTTGGTATTTTCATTTAAGCGAATTTCGGAATACTATTCTTTTTTTGGCCGGAAATCGGAGCTGTTGGAAAAATATATGCAACTGTTGGAATTTATTGAAGGAAGGGAATTTCAGGCACCATTCCTGTTAAATCTGCAAAAAAAAGTGCGAAAACCCGATAGGGCCAGCCACATTTTCAGGCAGCTAAAAAAACTGGTCGGACAATTTGAATACCGGCAAAATCTTGTAGTTGCTGTGATTTTTAACTCATTGTTTTTGTGGGATATTCGTTGCGTTTTCAAACTCTGGGACTGGCACCGGCGCAACCGTAAAAAATTAACCGCCTGGCTTGATGTCATAGCCGAAACGGACGCACTCATCAGCCTGGCAAATTTGGCATATAATCATCCTGAATTTGTTTATTCTGAAATTCACGACGGAGGATTTACCCTGCAGGCTAAACAGCTAGGCCATCCGCTGCTGAATGCCCGGAAACGCGTAAACAACGATTTCGTCATTAACGGATGGGGAAAAGCGGTAATTGTAACCGGCGCCAATATGGCCGGAAAAAGTACCTTTTTACGCACGGTGGGGGTCAACCTGATTCTGGGCCGCATGGGAGCCCCTGTTTGTGCGGAACAAATGGTTTTCAGTCCGGTTAAAGTGTACACCAACATGCGCACCACCGACAACCTGCTCAAAGACGAATCGTACTTTTTTGCCGAACTGAAACGCATTAAAACGGTACTCGATCGTTTGGAAAACGGCGAAAGGATTTTTGTTATTCTCGACGAAATGCTGAAAGGAACCAACTCGGTGGACAAACTGAACGGCTCACGTGAATTGATTCGAAAATTGCTGGAGCTGAAAGCCGTTGCACTAATTGCCACCCACGATTTGAAAATCAGTGAAATGGAAGAGGATTACCCGCAAATGGTATTCAACAAATGTTTCGAAATTAAACTGGAAAACGATGAAATGGTATTCGATTATCTTCTGACCGATGGCGTTACCAAAACTATGAATGCTACCTTCCTGATGAAAAAGATGGGAATAATTTGAGTAACTTTACAGGCAGAAATAAATTTTTTTAAAAACGAAAAACCATGAAAAAATTTCCTCAATTAGTTATTGTTTTGACAATCAGTATACTTACAATTTTCTCCTGTACACCGAAAGATCCCACTGACCTCACCAAAACAAGTTTTATTCCTCAGCCGGTTTCGGTGGTAGCAACCGGCGATGCCTTCAACCTAACAGCTTCAACAACCATTTACTACGAAGAAAATGTGGATGGTCTTGAACAGGTTGCACACTTTTTGGCTGATGAACTTAAGCAAGCAACCCACATTGATTTTACAGTTGAATCTGCCGGCGAAACACCGCGTTCGGGAATATTCATCTCTTTGTCAACTGAGGATGAAGATCTTGGCGAGGAAGGATATTTTTTGAGTATCGGAAAAAAGCTGGCAGGAATAAAAGCAAAAAGTGCAGCGGGTTGCTTCTATGCAGCTCAAACATTTCTGCAAACGTTTCCCGTAAAAGCGCCTGCCGGTGAAAAACTTACCATTCCTACCGGGACGGTTCGTGATTTTCCTGAATACGGCTATCGCGGCGCCATGCTCGATGTAGCACGCCATTTTTTTAGCGTTGAAGATGTAAAACGGTTCATCGATTTCCTGGCCACTTATAAAATGAATGTGCTGCACCTGCACCTTTCCGACGACCAGGGCTGGCGAATTGAAATCAAATCGTGGCCAAAACTGACGGAAATTGGCGGCAGCACTGAAGTGGGCGGTGGCGAAGGCGGTTTTTATACCCAGGAGCAATATGCTGAAATCGTAAAATATGCACTGGAGCGGCACATTACCATTATTCCGGAAATTGATATGCCGGGACACACCAACGCAGCACTGGCGTCGTATGCTGAACTGAACTGCGATGGAAAAGCTACCGAACTGTACACCGGGACAGAAGTGGGTTTCAGCACGCTTTGTACCGATAAGGAAATCACCTACCAGTTTGTTGATGATGTGGTGCGCGAAATTGCCGCACTCACGCCCGGGCCGTGGTTTCATATTGGCGGCGACGAATCGCACGTTACTACTCACAACGATTATGTCTATTTCATCAACCGGGCGCAGGAAATTGTAACCAAACACGGCAAAAAAGTGATTGGCTGGGACGAAATTGCCAAAGCCACACCTGTGGAGGGCGCAACGGTTCAGTTTTGGGCCGATGTGAAAAATACAACCACGGGCATTGCAAAAGGTGCAAAAGTGATTATGTCGCCGGCCGCGCGTGCTTATCTCGATATGCAGTACGACTCAACAACCCACCTTGGCCTCCACTGGGCCGGATACATTGAAGTGGACCACGGTTACAACTGGGACCCGGCAAGACTGGTTGACGGAATTACGAAAGAGCATATTCTTGGAGTGGAAGCACCGCTGTGGACCGAAACCATTACTAACATGAACGAGCTGGAATTTATGGTTTTTCCGCGGCTGCCCGGATATGCCGAAATTGGCTGGACCGCCCCGGAACTGAGAAACTGGGACGAT
>JAZBNQ010000147.1:0-5198 GCA_036350775.1 Mariniphaga sp. | reverse complement strand
CAGGTTTTGGATACTGAGCCTTCGTGGAAAATGGTTATTGGACACGATATTGTGGTGCCAGTTTTTAATGTAAAAAATCCTTTAATTGAGAAATTAAATAATAAAGGAATTACATCAAACGATTTCAAAAGGATTCTTTCAGAAGACACAAATTGGTCAACTATAATTAACGAAGGAAATACTGTTTCAATTCGCACTTATATTTCCGATAATGAACAGGTGATTTCGAAATTGTCTGGATTTACCGGATTAACTTCCGAAATCATCAAAACAAAAAATATCGTTTCTGTCTCAGAGTTGATATCTGCTGTGCAAAATGATGTATTTGCTGTAGGTTTTTGCAAACTGGCGGATGTTATCAATTCAGAAGAAAACGCATTTGCAGGACAGATTTCGATTCTTCCCATCGACAAAAACGAAAACGGCCAAATTGATGGTTTCGAAAATATATTTAATAACCCGAAAGAATTAACCCGCGGAGCCTGGATTGGAAAGTACCCGAAAGAACTGTGCGGAGATATTTTTGCTATTGCTGCTGGTCAACCAAATAATGAAGCTGTTCAGGAATTCTTATCCTGGGTAATTAATGATGGGCAGGAATCATTGGGAACACTGGGTTTTAGTAATCTTTCGAGTAGGGAAAAAGCTTCAGGCATGCTTGCTTTAAGCGAACCAGTTGTTGCACCTGAACCTGTTGCTTCAGCGCCTGGATTTCCGGCATGGGGTATTTTGTTTCTGGTTGCGCTTGCTGTTTTACTGGTTGTTGCTTTTGTGCGCTTCAAAAGAAAACAAAAAGCAGGCATTGTTAGCGAAGATATTGAAATTACACCGGCATTGAACGTGAATACAGTAACCGCACCAGGCGGATTGTATTATGATAAATCTCACACCTGGGCATTTATGGAAAAAGACGGACAGGTAAAAATTGGCATTAATGATTTTCTGCAACACCTTACCGGTTCTCTTACCCAGGTGAAAATGAAACCTGCGGGTGAGAAAGTTCGAAAAGGAGAAAAAATATTCACCATAATCAGGGAAGGCAAGCAACTTGAAATCTACTCTCCTGTTTCAGGATATATTAAAAATTATAACGAGGATTTACTGCTTAGCCCAGAAAAACTGAATTCATCTCCTTATGCAGAAGGCTGGGTTTACCAGATTGAACCGGCAAACTGGCTGAGGGAAACCCGTTTAATGTTTATGGCAGACAAATTTAAAGAATGGTTGGATGACGAGTTTACCCGGCTGAAAGATTTTTTGGCTGCTTCTGCCAATTCCAATACATTGGTTTATAATCATATTGTTCTTCAGGATGGTGGCGAACTAACAGATAATGTTCTGGCTGAACTGGAACCTGAAATTTGGGAAGATTTTCAAACACATTTCCTCGACAATTCTAAGTAAAAAAATCAATCTAAATCACAGAAATACTAAATTAAAAACAGAGTTATGAGCATTAATCGACGAAGTTTTTTTAAAGCTATCGGGGTTACAGGTATGACCATAATCGGCTTTAATTCATCGGGATCGCCGAAATCACCTGATGATGAAACTGAATTTCATGGCATTTTGTACGATTCGAGTATTTGTATAGGTTGCAGAGCCTGCGAAAAGGCTTGCGCCAAAGCACACGACCTTCCGGTTCCCGAGGATGAACTGAAACCTGGTGTTTTGCGCAAAACCAGTGAAAATCAAAGGTGCGTGATCAACAGTTATGAAACAGAACAAGGCGAAGTTTATGTGAGAAACCAGTGTATGCACTGCAACGAACCTGCCTGTGCTGCAGCCTGCCTTACAAAGGCCATGTATAAAACCAAGGAAGGGCCGGTAGTTTGGCGTGAAGACAAATGTATGGGTTGCCGGTATTGTATGATATCGTGTCCGTTTGATGTGCCAAAATTTGACTACCACAGTACGAACCCAAAAATTCAGAAATGCGACATGTGTTACGATCGCATTGTGAAAGGGGAACTTCCGGTTTGTGTGGAAACCTGCGGCGATGCACTGTTTTTCGGAACACGGCGTGAACTGATTGCAGAAGCGCGCAAAAGAATTACAGAATGGCCCGAAATGTATGTCGATAAAATTTATGGCGAAGCTGTTGCCGGAGGTACCGGATACCTTTACCTGGCACCTGTCCCGCAAAATGAACTTGGATTCGACATGCGGCTGCAGAATTCGTCCTATCCTTCATTAACAAAAAGTTTCCTGTACAGTGTACCATCTGTTTTTGTTTTGGTGCCAACTTTACTTTTAGGCATACACGAAGCAACCAAGTCAAAACAAAATAAAAACGAAAATCATGACTAGTCCGGCATATTCATTTAAAAAAGAAAAACAGAGCCAGCCTGTTTGGCGGTTTGTTCTTAGCGAATTAAAACCACGTGGTAAATGGTTAACTCCGTTCAATATTATTTCAATTCCCATAATCCTGGTTGGGCTGGTTCTCATTGTCATCCGGTTTACCCAGGGTCTTGGTGCAGTTTCCAACGTTTCACAGGAAATTCCCTGGGGATTATGGAAAGGATTTAACGTAGTTACCGGCGTTGCTTTTGCCGGTGGTGCGTATGTGTTAACATTCATTGTTTATATTTTGAAAGTGGAAAAATACCACTCTATTGTGCGGGTAACGGTTTTAAATGGTTTTTTGGCCTATCTTTTTTATGCCGGCGCACTCGTACTCGATTTGGGCAAACCATGGAATATTTTTAATCCGCTGATTGGAAACAGTTTTGGGGCAAGTTCTGTATTATTTCTGGTAGCCTGGCATTTTGTGCTTTATATTATTGCCCAGTTTTTGGAATTTTCACCAGCCGTTGCTGAATGGCTCGGTACAAAACGGGCACATAAAATTTTATCCGGGTTAACAATTGGTGCGGTAATTTTTGGAATTACACTTTCAACTTTGCATCAATCTGGTTTGGGTGCCCTGTTTTTAATGGCCAAAGCAAAAATTCATCCGCTTTGGTACTCCGAATTTATTCCGTTGCTATTTCTGGTTTCCAGTGTTTTTGCTGGTCTTTCCATGGTAATTTTTGAAGGTTCTATCAGTCAGAAAGTATTTTTTAACCAGATAACCGAAAAGAACCGGAAAAAAAGAAACAGTATTGTGCACAGCCTGTCGAAAATTTGTGCATTTGCCATGTTTGCCTATTTTTTTATGCATGTTTTGGTATTTGTGCATGGCCAGCACTACGAATTGCTGAATACACCAATGGGGCACTGGTATTTGCTTGAAATGCTGGGATTCGTATTGTTTCCAATGATTCTCTATTTCTACAGTTACCGCAGTGGCAATATACTGATAACCAAAATCGCTGCCGTAATTACAATCCTGGGAATTATTCTAAACCGGCTCAATGTTTCCATCATCGCTTTTCGCTGGGATGCGGCAACACATTATGTGCCTTCGTGGATGGAAATTGTAGTGAGCATCTCCATCATTTTAATTCAAATCTGGATTTTCAGATGGGTAATTA
The DNA here is from genome assembly GCA_036350775.1 of Mariniphaga sp. Lineage (GTDB taxonomy): Bacteria > Bacteroidota > Bacteroidia > Bacteroidales > Prolixibacteraceae > Mariniphaga. The sequence continues at coordinate 1,719 of JAZBNQ010000147.1, read as the reverse complement.
ACCGGATGCCTGTTTTGCGGGAATCGCCCTCGTGGGCTAAAAACAATCATTAATTAACCAGTTGCCAATGTATGGCGACCAAAATTTTTTAAATATGGAAGGATTTACATATACAAATATTTTCGAAACAAAAGGTATTGAATACCTGGTGATTATTTCATTTTTTGCAGTTCTGGTTCCCTTGTGGTTGTTTTTTAACAAGAGAGCAAAACCTGAAGCCGTTATGCAAAAAGCCAAAGGATTTATTGCAGCCAAATCATTAAGAATTCCACAGGGAGTATTTTTCAGCAAGTACCATACCTGGGCACATCTTGAAAAGAACGGCGATGCGCATGTTGGACTTGATGATTTGCTGCTGCATATTACCGGCGATGTGAAACTTACCCAGTTTAAAAAACCGGGTGAACATATCAGAAAAGGTGAATTGTTTGCTAAAATCAGGTATAACGGACATAGTCTTGATGTGCTTTCTCCCGTAACAGGCGAGGTGACGCAAACCAATTCCGAATTGGAAGCAAACCCCGGTCTGATTAAAATTGATCCATATCAACTGGGTTGGATTTATTCCATTAAACCCGAAAATTGGAAAACCGACACAGATTCCTATTATTTGGCTGAAGATGCAACAAATTGGGCCATTCAGGAATTGGAACGGTTTAAGGATTTTCTGGCTGTTTCAGCATCCAGGGTCATGCCTCAGCCCTTTGGCGTTGTTATGCAGGATGGTGGCGAATTGGAGGAAAAACCGTTGTCGAAATTTCCAAAAGAAGTTTGGGACGATTTTCAGAAGAACTTTCTGTCATAAATAATTTAAAGATAGTTAAGCCCAAAAATGGCTTACCTTTTAAAGACCAGTTTAGAGGCGGTGTGTTTTTGCGCATCGCTTCTTTTTTTTGATCTTATTATGATTTGTAATTATTTGTATGTGAGATATTTGTGATGCCCTGATTTAAAATGGTATGGCTTTTGTTTAGTTTAGCGTGAAGAGATGATTCTTCTAAAAATTAAAAGTCATGAAAAATTTAGTAATCACAACAATCATCGCGCTGCTGGTAGCAGGCTGGAGCATAGCCGGGGCACAGAATTATCCGGATGAATATCTGGGTTTGCCAGGTGATAACTTAAATCTCTATGCAGTAATGAAACTTTTCCAGGAGTCAGAAACTCTGGAAGATTTTGAAAGGAGTCTGAATGACGAAAATACCATGATTAATAACCTCGACCTGAATGGCGATAATCTGGTTGATTACATTATGGTTTTCGATTATGCTGACGGAAATGTGCACTCCATTGTTTTGCGTGTTGCTTTAGACCGAAACGATACACAAGATGTTGCCGTTTTCACTGTTCAGCGATTTAACGATGGTTCTGTGGCCATTCAGCTTGTTGGCGACGAACTGCTTTACGGGAAAAATTATATCATTGAACCCGTTTATGCTGGCAGTGGCGAAACCATAAACCCGGGCTACATGGGCAATCGAGTCAGGAACAACAAAGTTACAGTTGTTCATACAACCACTTATCAGGTTGCTGAATGGCCATTAATCCGGCTCATCTTTTTGCCTTCCTATGTGGCATGGCGTTCATCATGGTACTGGGGTTACCGACCGGTTTACTGGAATCCCTGGCGCCCGTTTTACTGGCATACTTACTACGGATACCATTCACACTGGCACAATCATTATTATGCCCATTATCGTCCCTGGCGCCATCACCGGT
>JAZBNQ010000146.1:0-2429 GCA_036350775.1 Mariniphaga sp. | reverse complement strand
GCCGGCATAAAACCAAAACTTTCCTCGCCGCCGCCAATGTATTTTTGTTTGCCTTCCTGTTCGCGAATAATCTCGGCAATAAACTTGAATCCGGTGTACACATCGTAATAGGCAATGTTGTTTTTCCGGGCTATTTCGGCAATCAACTCGGTTGAAACAATAGTTTTTACCACAAATTCATTGCCTTTCATTTTCCCGGCTTCCTTCATTTTAGTAATGATGTAATAAATGAAAATTAGGGCGGTTTGGTTGCCGTTAATAATAATGTATTTTCCTTTATCATTTTTAACGGCCACACCCAGCCTGTCAGAATCCGGATCGGTGGCCATAACCAAATCAGCATCTACTTCGTAAGCCTTTTTAATGGCCATTTCCATGGCAGCTGTTTCTTCCGGGTTGGGAGAAACCACAGTTGGAAAATCGCCGCTCACCACATCCTGTTCCGGAATATTAAAAATATTGGTAAATCCGAATTTTCGCAGGGCGGCAGGTACCAGCTTAACGGCTGTTCCGTGAATGGGCGTAAAAACTATTTTCAGGTTTTTGTGCCGCTCAACAACATCTGGCGAAATGGAAACTGTTTTTACCATCTCCAGGAATTTTTCATCCATCTCCTCCCCCATAATTTCAATCAAATCATCGGGTCCTTCAAACTTAATATCTTCCACTTTTACTTTCGAAACTTCGTTCACAATGTTTACATCGTGCGGGGCCACAATTTGCGAACCGTCGTCCCAGTAAGCTTTGTAACCGTTATATTCTTTCGGATTGTGGGAAGCAGTGAGAATAATCCCGCTCTGGCATCCCAATTCCCTGATGGCAAAAGAAAGTTCGGGTGTTGGCCGCAAATCTTCAAACAAATAAGCTTTTATCCCGTTGGCGGCAAACACTTTGGCGCTGCTTTCGGCAAAGGTGCGGCTGTTGTTGCGGCAGTCGTGCCCGATGGCAACTTTTATTTGAGGCAAGTCGGCAAAGTTTTTCTTCAGATAATTGCAAAGCCCCTGATTTGCTGCACCGATGGTATATTTGTTTACACGATTTGTTCCGGCTCCCATAATTCCGCGCAACCCGCCGGTTCCAAACTCAAGATTCTTATAAAAAGAATCAATCAAATCTGTTGAATCATCGGCTTCGAGCATCCGTTTTACCTCATTCCGGCTTGCCTCATCGTACGTATCCGCAAGCCATTCCTGCGCTTTTTCACGAACCTGTTTCAGTAATTCTTTATTTTCCATCGTACTATTTCTTTTGAAGTTTATTTATGCAAATTTTCAGACTGTCCTTCCAGTATGGAATTTCCAGATTAAAAGTAGCTTTTATTTTCGATTTATTCAACACGCTGTAATGGGGCCGTTTGGCTGCTGTTGGAAATTCTTCCGATAAAACAGGCAAAACGTTACAATTGATTTGTGCCAGTTCGAAAATAGTTTTGGCAAAGTCGAACCAACTTGCAACACCTTCGTTTGAATAGTGGTAAATTCCTGAAGGGAACTTTTTCGGTTGTTCCAAACCATATTTTATTATATGTAGAATAGCTGTTGCCAAATCTTTAGCATAAGTTGGGTTGCCAATCTGGTCAAAAACTACTTTCAGCACATCGCGTTCCTGGCCAAGTTTAAGCATGGTTTTTACAAAATTATTTCCGAATACAGAATACAACCATGATGTGCGAATAATTATTGTTTTTGGATTCTGACTCAAGCTTCGCTCCTCTCCCTCCTGCTTTGTTCTTCCATAAACACCCAATGGTTTTACGGGGTCATTTTCAGCATAGGGAGTAAAAGAATTTCCGTTAAAAACGTAGTCAGTTGAAATATGAATGAACCCTGCGTTCCGTTTATTTGCAGCTTTTGCCAAAATTCCGGGTGCCAGCGCATTCACTTTTTGTGCATTTTCCAAATCCGATTCAGCTTTGTCGACGGCAGTGTAGGCGGCGCAATTTATGACAAAACCAGGTTTTTCCTTCTCAAAAAAAGCCTCCACTTCGTTTTCACTGGTAATGTCAAGCGAATCCACATCAGTAAAAAGAAACGCCCAATCCGGGTATGCTGGTGCCAGTTCCTTCAATTCATTTCCCAATTGTCCGTATGCGCCGGTCACCAATATTTTCATCTCATTCTAATTGTTTATTTTTATTTGCATTCGATGGAACTCCCATGAAAATTATAATTCTACTCGTTTGTGAATATAGTTATTCATGGTCGTTTCATTGACCTTCAAATTTAAAATTCATATCAGCATCTTTAAAAAGCGGCGCATTTTTATCTTTTTCTGAAACAATGGCTTGTTGAGTTCCCAAATGCCAGTCGATGTTCAGTTCCGGATCAAAAATATTTATTGCCCGTTCTGCTTCAGGGTTGTATGCATTATCAATTTTATAAGAGAAAATGGCCGTTTCGCTCAGCACAGAAAATCCGTGCGCAAATCCG
>JAZBNQ010000145.1:0-4939 GCA_036350775.1 Mariniphaga sp. | reverse complement strand
GTTATTTACTTTTATTCCTTTTTTTCGAAAAAAGATTAAAAATCCAACTCCTGTCAATAGTTTCAGCGGCCCTTTCCACATCATCCACACTATTGCTGATTTTAACGATTGTTGTGTCGATATTGTCCGCCATCACGGTATCATATGCAATTCGGGTAAGAAGTCCGTTCCCGTTATTTAACTGGTTACTGTACTGATTCAGTTCACGAACAAGCACATCACTTTTTTGAACAACACTGTCCATATTTATCATCAGTTCATGAATTTCTGACGTAATAACAGAATCGCCTATTAACTTGCCCAGGTCTCCTTCTCCCTGTTTTATCTTACCTATTATATCGTTGGCGGTTGTTGAAAATGCCAGCAATTCATTTCCCACGCGGTCTAGTTTTGAAGTAAAATTTCTTTCATTCACCAGCAATGCAAAATCACCGTCGCCATTATTCATTTTGTTACTAATTTCCAACATGTTACTGGCAATTTTCCGGCTATCTTTAAACACCGACAAAGCCTCCTCCAACACCTCTTCGAAATCTATTGATTCCTGGGCCAGCAAAACATCATCGTCAGAAATAGATTGAGCTACAGCGGAGCCGGGGTAAATATTCAGAATTTTGCTTCCCATTAATCCGTCGCTGCCAATATCCACCTTTGAATCGGTCCGGATGAATTTCTGCACATCCCGGTCCACTGAGATTTGAACCAGGATTGTTGTATCGTCTATAATTTCGATGTGGGCCACATGCCCCACCGTAATTCCTGAATACTGAACTTTATTGCCTTCCATCAGTCCTTTTACATCTTTAAAATAGCTTTTTACTACTACCGTTGAAGAAAAAAGATCCTGCTGACTTCCCAGGTAAAATATGGCTAATGCAAAAAGGATAAGTCCTCCGGCCACCAGTAAACCTAATTTAACAGAACGGCTTGCAAATTTTCCCATAATTCTCTTCTTTTAATTAAAATATCCTTTAATGTTGTCGTCCTCACTTTTGCTTAGTTCATCAAAAGTTCCTTCAGCATAAAATTTACCCTCCATTAATAATTTAATTTTATTGGAAGTCATTTTTACGCACTTCATATCGTGAGTAACTATAATGGAAGTGGTATTGTATTTTTCCTGCACCCGAAGCATAAGTTCACTTATTTCGCCCGAAGTAACCGGATCGAGACCGGTTGTGGGCTCATCATAAAGTATGATTTCGGGTTTCAGAATCAATGTTCGGGCCAGCCCTATTCGTTTTTTCATGCCCCCCGAAAGTTCGGCAGGCATTTTATCGATGGCTTCAATCAACCCTACACTGTTGAGTACTTCCATTACCATTTCGTCCAACTCTTTTTTATTTTTCTTTATTTGAGTTCGCCTGACCGGGAACTCCAGGTTTTCCCTCACCGACATGGAATCATACAAAGCTCCGCCCTGGAAAAGATACCCAACTTTCTGGCGCAACTCATCTATTTCATATTTATCCAGTTTATTCAAATCACGGTCAAGTACTTTTATGGTTCCCGAATCAGCCTTAATCAACTGAACAATACATTTTATTAAAACCGATTTGCCCGATCCTGATTTACCGAGCAGGGCAAGGTTTTCGCCCCGCTCTAAAACCAGGCTAAGTCCATTCAGCACTTCATTTTCGCCAAATGCTTTTTTCAAATCTTTAATTTCAATAACCTTGTCCATGCTCTAAAATTTATAATGCGTAAAACAAATTTGTTAATTGAACAGCCAGAAGATCGATTACGAAAATGACCAGTGAAGCCGTAACCACGGCTGAATTGGCGGCTATTCCCACCGATTCTGTTCCCCTGCTTGCTGTATAACCTTTGTAAGCTCCGATTAATCCGATAAAAAATCCGAAAAAGAAAGTTTTTATTGTAGCCGGAATAAGGTCCGCAAAATCAAGCGCATCAAATGCCTGCGAAAAAAACAGCACCAGCGAAATATTGTCATCAAGATTAACGGCGAAAAATGACCCCATCAAAGCAATGCCATCGGCAAAAAAGACAAGGATGGGCACAAGCAGTGTGGTTGCCATAACACGGGTAGCAACCACATAATTTAGCGGCTGAGTTCCCGAAACTTCCATGGCATCAAGCTGTTCAGTAACTTTCATGGCACCAAGTTCGGCCCCAATGCCCGAACTGATTTTTCCGGCACAAAGCAGGGCGGTTACCATCGGGCCAATTTCCCTGATAATGGAAACTGAAATCATACCCGGCAACATGGACTGTGCCCCAAATTCAAGTAACACCGGCCGGGTTTGGAGCGTCAGCACCAGGCCCATTATAAATCCGGTTATCGTAACCAACGGCAAGGTTTTATTTCCGATGTAGTACCCTTGCTTTATCATTTCACGGGTTTCAAAGGGTCCGATAAAAAACTGACGGATCGTTTCACCGGTAAACAAAACAATATTCCCCAGTTCAGAAAGAAATTCCCGGGGCGTATTTTCAATCTGGTATTTCAATTTATTTACAAAATTTAATTCTGGTTCAGTTAAAACAAAAAATGAACAAAAAGACACAGACAATGATGCCTGAACAGAGAATTAGGGTTATAGTTCCTCTTTTTCAGAGCCTTAAACAGAAATCATTTAATTGCAAATAAATTTGGAAGATCAACAAAAGTGTACCAATTTTTACACAATTTTGTGGAATTATTTGCTTACTGATTGAATTAAACGGAACTATTTTAAAACTAATCCACTGGCTTCTATCGTTTTGTTCTATTGATTCGGATTTGGCATAATTTTTAAAATAACTTTGTAGAAGTTTACTTAAAAGAACAATTGATTGTAAGTACCGTTTATATTCATGCTGCAGCTATCAATACAACCGAAATCCAGGCTGAAGTTTAACTGAATTTACAGATTATGATGCATGCGCCATAAAAAATTTACAGCCATAACAATTTTTCTTATTTCCTGCATTCTGGCTCCGCGTTTAGTGCAGGCCCAGGAAAATTATGAAGTGCGCAAAGTAACTTTTTCCGGAAACAAAACCTTAAAAAAAGATTTCCTGCTCGATAAAATGGCCTTGAAAGAAGTTTCCTGGATTGAAAAAAAAATAACCAAAAAAGAACCTTCTTTATACAGCCGAGAGCTCATGAACCTTGACTTGGAACGCCTGAAACGAATTTACCAGAGCGAAGGTTTTATTCACGTTCAAGCGTCGCTTCAACCCCTGGTTGTAAACGATAAAAACCAAACGGTTAAAATAAAAATTGAAATTATTGAAGGAGAACCGGTTGTTACCGACAGTATATCGCTGGTATTTCCCATCGATTCAGTAAAACTGGATACAGATTCTCTTTTCAATAAAATTTCAGGAGAATTAAATTTGAAACAAGACAAACGGTTTCGCGATGAAGCGCTGAAACAGGACACCCGCTTTATTGAGGATGTATTCAGAAGTCTGGGTTATGCCTATTCTTCAGCAGATTATAACCTTGATTTTAAACCCGAAGAATTAACAACCGGAATCCGGTACTCCGTTCAACCCGGACCTGTTTCTTTTATTGGCGAGACAAATATTTCAGGGAACAATCATGTTTCAGAAGAATTTATACGAAAACAGTTGGATTACGAAAAAGGAGATTTGTATGACAAGTCGAGGCTGGACAGAACCCGACAAAATTTATACAGGTTACAACTATTCAGGGTAGTTTCAGTTTTGCCCGAACGGGAGCCGGAAACGCAAAAAAGCCCGATTCCTGTGAATATTTACATTGAAGAAGCTCCCCGGATTACCACCCGTTTTGGGGTGGGTTATGGCACGGAAGACAAATTCAGAACTTTTCTCGATTTGAACTACCGCGGTTTTCTGGGTGGCGCCCGCCGGATAAACCTCTTTCTGAAACATTCGGCCCTGGAACCTTATTCAGTAAGATTACGCTGGATTCAGCCACGGTTTCTCGGGTTTAACAGTACTATTTCTGTGAATCCGTTTTTAATTCGAAACAAAGAACCCGGTTACGATACGCGCACTTTCGGATTAAATGTGCCGCTCACTTACCCTTTTTCTCCGTCAACAACAGGAAAAATTACCTATTACCTTGAAGACGTAAAACAACAGATTGAAGCCGGAGATGAAGAATTCAGAAACAGGGAAAGCGACAATTTTCTGTATAACAAATCGGGAATTTTGCTCAGCGGGATTTTTAACAGTTCAACCCCCTCTTTTTCTCCCGAGCGGGGCATCAACCTTTCACTGGGCTTCAAAATAAACGGATATATTTTTGGTACCCAATTTAATTATACCAGGCTGTGGGGCGATTTCAGGATTTACCAGAAACTTGGTGATGCAGTGCTGGCCTACAGGTTGATGGGCGGAGGAATCAGCTCGGCAGACAGCAGCGGATTCATTCCTGTAGAAGACCGGTTTTATTCAGGGGGAAGTACCTCCATCCGTGGTTGGAACCGCTCCAGGCTGGGCCCCAAAAGGGAAAGCGGCACCCCGCTGGGCGGAAAAAGTATCTTTGAAAGCAACATCGAAATCAGGTATCCGGTGTTTTGGCGATTAAGCCTGGTAGCTTTTTTCGAAGCCGGAAACGTGTGGGAGGAATCCTGGTCATACGATTTTAACAACCTGGGTTATGCCGCGGGTTCAGGTTTGCGAATTGAAACACCAATCGGGCCGGTGCGTTTCGATGTTGGGGTTCCACTTTGGAACGAGAAAAAAAGTGCGCAGTTTTTTATAAGTGTAGGTCAGGCATTTTAATATGAAGAAAGGAATTAAATACGGTGTTGTTGTTCCGGGTTCCATTATCCTGGGAATCCTTCTTTTGCTGTTGCTTGCGGCACTGATTCTTCAAACCCAACCGGCCAAACAAAAAATTGCCCGGGTTGCCGAAATACAAGTTGGCAAATTCATCAACGGCAACCTGTCCATTGGAAAAATTGAAGGTAACTTTTTCACCCACCTTTCCTTAAAAAAT
>JAZBNQ010000144.1:0-3005 GCA_036350775.1 Mariniphaga sp. | reverse complement strand
TTGTTCGTGGTCTGGCTACGGTTATTTTCAAAAATTATATAAACCTTTATACACCCAGCGAAATTAGAGCTACCATTTTATCGGTCAGAAATTTTATCATCCGTATAAGTTTTGCCGTAATCGGACCGCTACTGGGCTGGATGACTGACCATATTAGTTTAAATATGGCATTTATACTTGCCGGTTTCATCTATTTTATGGCGGCTGTTGCATCAGCCTGGCCCTGGTTGAAGCGAAAAAAACAATAGAACAATTTGACAGGCTTTCACCAAAATATCTTTTTACCTTTGTTCAACAAAACAAAAATTGAATGAATCCACATATCATTGAAATCATTGCCCAACAACTTGGGGTTAAAAATAATCAGGTAAAAAATACATTGGAACTGCTGAACGAAGACGCAACCGTCCCCTTTATTTCCCGCTACCGGAAAGAGCGAACCGGGAGTCTTGATGAGGTGCAGGTGCTTCAAATTAAAGAGCTGGGTGAAAAATTTACAGAACTTGAAAAACGTAAGGAAACGGTTCTGAAAACCATTGAAGAACAGGGCAACCTTATTCCTGAATTAAAAAATCGGATTGAAAACTGCTACGACCCGGTGGAGTTGGAAGACATTTACCTGCCGTACAAACCAAAACGGCGTACAAAAGCTACCATCGCCCGCGAGCACGGACTTGAACCGCTGGCCAAAATCGTTATGAAACAGTTTGAACGTGATCCGGAATCGCGTGCTGCCGGTTTTTTGAATGAAGCGGTGGAAACCATTGAAGATGCCCTTTCCGGCGCCCGCGATATTATTGCAGAATGGATAAGTGAAAATGAAAAAGCCAGGAATATTGTGCGGCGGGAGTTTGAACGAAATGCTGCAATTGCTTCGAAAGTGGTAAAAGGCAAAGAGGAAGAAGCTGAAAAATACCGTGATTATTTCGACTGGAACGAACCGCTGAAAAAATGCCCCTCGCACCGGCTGCTGGCCATGCGCCGCGGTGAGAACGAAGGATTTTTGAGGGTTTCGATAAAACCCGACGAAACAAAACCGCTGGAAAACCTCACTCGCTTTTTTATAAAAGGAAACAATGCCAGCGCACAACAGGTGGAACTGGCGGTAAAAGATAGTTTTAAGCGGCTGATTGAACCATCAATTGAAACCGAATTTGCAGCGCTTTCAAAAGAAAAAGCCGACGAGGAAGCCATTAAAGTTTTTGCTGAAAACCTGCGACAATTGCTGCTGGCGCCACCACTGGGCCAAAAACGAATTCTGGCCATCGACCCTGGTTACCGAACCGGCTGTAAAGTGGTTTGCCTCGACGAGCAGGGAAATTTGCTTCACAACGATACCATTTACCCCCACAAACCACAGGAAGACAGAAAGATGGCAGCTAAAAAGCTGAGCTCAATGGTTGAAGTTTATAAAATTGAGGCCCTTGCTATTGGAAATGGAACTGCCAGTCGTGAAACGGAAGCATTTGTGAAAAAACTGCGCTACAACCGCGAAATAAGAGTATATGTAGTAAGCGAAGACGGTGCTTCGGTTTACTCCGCTTCATCAGTTGCTCGACAGGAATTTCCGCAATACGATGTAACTGTACGTGGCGCGATTTCCATCGGACGGCGTTTAATGGATCCGCTGGCCGAGCTGGTGAAAATCGATCCGAAAAGTATTGGAGTTGGGCAGTACCAGCATGATGTAGATCAGAAAAAACTGAAAAACAGCCTCGATTCGGTGGTGGAGCTGAGCGTAAATGCGGTTGGCGTAAACCTGAACTCAGCTAGTCAGCATTTGCTTACTTACATTTCAGGACTTGGCCCGCAACTTGCGCAGAATATTGTAGATTACCGGAAAGCAAACGGGCTGTTTCGTTCGCGCGAAGAGCTGAAAAATGTACCACGCATGGGTCCCAAAGCGTTTGAACAATCTGCCGGCTTTTTGCGTATTCCCGATGCGAAAAATCCGTTGGACAACTCGGCGGTTCATCCTGAATCGTATCACATTGTGCAACAAATGGCCGCCGATTTAAATGGCGAAGTAACCGATTTGGTGCGGAATGAAGAACAGGTTTCAAAAATCGACCTTTCAAAATATGTTTCCCCTGAAATAGGCTTACCAACACTGAACGACATTAAAAACGAATTGCTGAAACCCGGTCGGGATCCTCGAAAACCCATTAAAGTGTTTGAATTTGCCGAAGGGATTTTTTCCATCGACGACCTGAAAGAAGGAATGGTTTTGCCAGGCATTGTAAACAACATCACCAACTTTGGCGCTTTTGTTGATGTTGGCGTAAAACAGTCTGGGCTTATTCATGTATCGGAACTGGCGGACCGGTTTATTTCCGACCCCAACGAAATTGTAAAGCTACATCAACACATCAAAGTCAGGGTAAAAGAGGTGGACATTGCAAGGAAACGGATTCAGCTTTCGTTAAAAGGATTGGAACAAGGGTAAATTGAACAATAGTAAATAAATCAACTGAGGTTTTACCAGGGCGGTTATTTTGTTTGAAATGACCAGCGTTTTATTTATGCTCAACAACATAAGCATTCAAAAGCCCGATTCTTTTTAAAAATTGTTAACTTGTAGTTCAAATCTGGTTCTTATTTTTATATTTGGGAAGGAAAAGAGAGAGAAATAATAATTATGATACTTTTGGGATTACCCATGTTTACTTTTATATTGGTCTATTTTGTCCTCGATTTTTATTTAAAGAGGGAAATACCCGATAAAGAGTTGAGAAAAAAATTCAAACGTCAAAATGAATTTTACCTCATCCCTGCATATTTTTTTGCTCCGCTCTTTATGCTTCAAAATGAGCTTGTTTTCTTAAATTTTTTCGCCATTTCTTTTGATGAACTAAATATTTTCCTATTCCTTTTTATCGTAAAAATAGTTTTATTTATCCTGGCCGGAAAACATGTTGAAACCCTTTTCCGGAAATTAAAATCATTTAATAACTGGTAAAAATCAATATTTGACCCCCCTAAAATTAGCATCTGCTATTTCGAAT
>JAZBNQ010000143.1:0-4398 GCA_036350775.1 Mariniphaga sp. | reverse complement strand
TTGTCAACCCCGACAAATTATATTCGTTTCGTATGGTATCAAGTTTCATTTTTTCCTGTTTAACCGGTTACAAATCAAAAATTTGTTCATGCAAACCTATGAACATTTTTTTAAAGGTAAATGTTTTTATAAAGAGTTTGAAGTATTTTATTATAACTGTAAAAATGAAAGCTATGAAAAATTTGATGTTATTATTAATGATTGTTGCTGTTATTCCTGCCATGGCAACAACCGGTACAATCGGATTAGGCGGGAAAGCTACGTTTACCGAGGTGAAAATGCATGATGTTTCCGGCGAAAAATATTCACTGGCTGATGTAGCTAAAGAAAATGGTCTTTTGGTTATGTTTTCGAGTAACACTTGTCCTTTTGTCATTCAGTGGGAAGACCGGTACAATGAACTGAAAACCTGGGCTGACCGCCACAATGTTGGAATGATTGTTTTAAATTCAAATTACAACAACCGGAATGGAGTTGATTCTTATGAAGAAATGAAAAAACGCGCACGCGAACAAAATTACAATTTTCCTTATGTTGTGGATGAGGAGAGCCAGATTGCCAATGCATTTGACGGGAAAACAACTCCGCACGTATTTTTATTCGATAAAAATATGGAGTTGGTTTACAAAGGTGCCATTGATGACAATTATAGAAGTGCAAAAGATGTAAAAAAGGCTTATGCAAAAGATGCCATTGCAAGTCTGGCCAGGGGTGAAAAGATAGTTGTTACCGAAACAAAACCGGTTGGGTGCAGCATTAAAAGAAAAACGGACTAATTAGATATGTAAGATATTAGTAACTTATATAAAGAACCTTGCCTGCTGGCAGGGTTTTTTTATTCGTTGAAAAAACTGAAATTTACTTTTCCGTATTTTCGAAGCTCGCTAAAATGTATTGATTTTGAAAAATCAAAGTTTTTAGGATGTTCCAAAATCAGAAAGCCGCCCTTTTTCAATTTTTCCAGATCGAATATAGTTTGGGGTATTTCATTAATAAAGGGAGCATCAAACGGAGGATCAGCAAAAATCAAGTCGTATTTATTCTGCGTAAATTTCAGAAAGCGAAAAACATCTTCGCGGACAACCCGTGCATTATTAATTTGAAGTTTCTCAATTACATCCTTTATAAAGCGAACGTGGTTAAAATTTGATTCGACAAAAGTGACTTCGCTTGCACCCCTGCTGATAAATTCGTAACCCATACTTCCTGTTCCTGAAAATAAATCCAGAATTTTCATTTCAGATAAGTCGTACCGATTTGCCAGAATATTAAACAAAGCTTCCTTGGCCAGGTCGGTGGTTGGTCGCGCCGTAAATTTTTTTCCGGGATTAAAAATCCGGCCTTTGTATTTGCCGCCAACAATTCGCATAATTACAGCAAAGGTGTGAGTTGTTGCGTATGCTCTCTGAAAATATTTTCGTTGTATTGAGCAGAAATTTTCAAAAATTCAGTTTGAGCAAAATATTTGGAAAGTACAGAAGCTAATTCACTGTTGGGGCTAATTTTTCCTGAAAGCAGGAGTGTTGTTTTTGAGTGATTTATTTTCCTGCTTTTTAGTACTGAGAGGAGGTAAAAAATAACATCGTTGGGATGTTTGTAGCAAAAGGTGTTACTTACCTGCAGCTTATTTTTGTAATACAAAAGAAGACTGAAAGAGTTGTTTTGAAAAGAAAGTGCGAGTAATCTTTCGTTTTTACCAATTAAAAAATTTTGATGCAATTTTTTACTTAAAAGCAAAAGCGGGTGCAAAATGATGTATCCCGGAAATTTTTTGTCGAATGCTTCTTTTAATGAATCAGGTATGGTAAATATCAGATTTGCTTTGTCCTCAGGAAAGAAGTTGTCGCGAACTGAGTTACCATTTAGTTTGCCAAAGGCTTTTTCAATTATTTTGTTTTGTTTATTGAATTCGTAGAATGAAGATGGTACAAGTGTGAATTTTTCAGAATAGTAATAAAGCTGAATTTCGGAATATTTTTTTTGCAGCATTTCCACTTCGTTATACCATTCTGTAAAACGTCGTCCTAAAAAATTTTCAGAACTAACAGTAATGGGGAATTGTCCGGAAGCAAGTAATCTTTTATCGTGAAGGTGAATCACTGAAAAAGAAAATCCATCCAGGCTGACCTGGATGGATAATATATATTCTTCAGTCCGGTTAATATCAAATACTGGATCTGTAATCAGGGAAATCATTTTAATTACTCCCAGTTACCTGAATTATTTACTGCTTCAGTAAGTGATCCTACTTTTAATCCCGGGTATCTTTCGTTTAGCCTGCGCTGTTCATTCATGTTAATAACATATTGCCTGTCTAAACCTCTTAAAATAATATTGTTATGGGCTTTTGCTTCAAACACCGGAACTTTTATTCCAGAGCCGGTAGTAATTAAATTGGCTCCAAGCATAAACTCTGCTAAGGTGTCAGGAACCGGAATATACTTTAGGCTTTCAGGATCGAATGAATTTCCAAAAACTGTTTCAAGTACACTTTCCCGGATGGTATCCCGAATAATCAGGCCTTCCCTCATCGCTCTTCTCTCGGTCAAACCAGCCTCAATCATACTGTCTGTAAGTTCACCAATTTTCCTTACATTTCTTAAAGAATCATATTTTACGAAATTAATAAGGGTATCCCAGCTCCCGGTAAAACGTCCGTGAACATCTTTAAATGCCAGCTGGGCTTTCCTAATGTCTTTCAACCTTTCAATGGTTTCTTCGTACCTTGCATCTTTTGCTTTTTCAAATTCAATAGGATCCTGTATCCCTCTGTAAATGAAATAAACTAAGCCCAAGGCAACAACTGCAAGTAAAATCTGAATAATGGTTCTCATCTTTATAGTTTTAATACGATTATTGTCGAATGCTTGCAAAATTATAAAAAAAAACAAATTACGTTCCTTTGAACTTTGTTATTTTAGCAGGTATGATTAAAAATCATGTAAAAGCTTTATTGGAGCAAAATTTATCTTTCAGTCCAACAGCCGGACAGTCTGAATTAATTTCCGGACTGGCAACATTTATTGTTTCTGATATTCAGGATAAAATATTTTTGATTAAGGGATTTGCCGGAACCGGAAAAACTACCATGATTAATGCATTAACTCAAACACTTAAATTATTAAAAATAAGAATTGTTTTGATGGCTCCAACTGGCAGGGCAGCCAAAGTGATGGCTGGTTATACTTTAATGCCGGCGTTTACAATTCACAAAAAAATTTACCGGCAACAAACTTCTGCCGATGGAATGGGGCGTTTTGTGCTCGACAAAAACCTGCATAAAAACACCTGGTTTGTGGTAGATGAGGCTTCCATGATTTCAAACGAAAACAACGAAAGTTCGGCTTTTGGCAGCGGACATTTGCTTAACGATTTGCTGGAGTATGTGTATTCAGGCGCCAACTGCCGGTTAATTTTGGTTGGCGATACGGCACAGCTTCCGCCAGTTGGTCTGGCAATTAGTCCTGCCCTTGATGCCGTTAACCTTAAAAATGAAGGTTTTGAAGTGGATGAATTTGTTTTAACCGATGTGGTGAGGCAAGCGGTTAATTCCGGAATTTTATCCTGTGCCACACAAATCAGGCAAATGATTGAGGAACAAAATGCAACCGGTTTTTTCAAAATTGGTTTAAATGATTTTCCTGATGTAATTCGGGTTTCGGGCGAAGAACTGATTGAACAAATAGCTTCGTGTTACGATAAACACGGGCTGTTTGAAACCACCATTGTAACACGGTCGAACAAACGGGCCAATTTGTACAACAAGGGAATTCGTGGTTCCATTCTTTACCGCGAAAATGAGATGGAACGCGGCGATTTGCTGATGGTGGTGAAAAACAATTATTACTGGATGGACGAAGAATCGAAACTGGAGTTTATAGCCAATGGCGACATTGCTGAGGTGGTTTCCATTTACGGCTACGAAGAACTTTACGGATTCCGGTTTGCCGATGTTTGTCTGCGGTTTGTGGATTATGAAGATGTTGAACTCGACTGTAAAATATTTCTGGATACCCTTTCCATCGAGTCGGCCTCTTTTTCCTACGACCAAAACCGGCAGCTTTTCGAGTCGGTTTCAGAAGATTACCTGGAAATAAAAAACAAACGGGAGCGCTGGAAAAAAATAAAGGAAAACCCGCATTTTAACGCCCTGCAGGTGAAATATGCCTACGCACTTACCTGCCACAAAGCGCAGGGTGGCCAGTGGAAAGCTGTTTTTGTTGATCACGGTTACCTGGTTGAAGATATGCTGGATGTGGAATATTACCGTTGGTTGTACACGGCATTTACCCGCCCGGTGGAAAAACTGTTCCTGGTGAATTTTAATAAGAAGTTTTTTGAATAGTGGTTTAGTATTTTTCTTTTTCGCCCGGCAAAAATTTCGCCGAAGAATAACAG
>JAZBNQ010000142.1:0-15805 GCA_036350775.1 Mariniphaga sp. | reverse complement strand
GATTTCTGATCCGTACCGGGAAACTAGTGCATTTGGTGCCAAAATTCAATATATTCCCAACGGTGTTCCGCGATGCCTGAATTATGTGGTGAAAAGTTTGGATGATGTGTTAAACCTTAAAAATCCGGATGTGTACAAAGCAGAACGCACACTCGACCGGATAAAAGCTGGTGAAATTCTTTCCAAAAAGACACAGGGAAAAATTCCAATTATCGGCTGGATTGAAGGCCCGCTGGCTGAAGCCTGTGACCTGGCCGGAGTTCAAAACATGATGTTGCAGTTGATGATGGAACCCGATTTTGCCAACCGGCTGATGGACAAATGTATGGTTACGGCCAAAGATTTTGCCAAAGCCCAGATTGAAGCCGGTTGCGAAATTATTGGAATGGGCGATGCAGTTTGCTCACAGATTGACTCGGAAACGTATGAAACTTTTGTGAAGGAACGCCACAAAGAGCTGATTGAGTACATTCACAGTTTGGGAGGAAAAATTAAACTTCATATTTGTGGCGACACGAATCACCTGCTGCCGCATTACAACGATTTAAACCTCGATATCCTCGACCTCGACTGGCAGGTGGATGTAAGTTTTGCACGCTCTGTTGTGGGCGAAAAAGTTATACTGGCCGGAAACATTAACCCGGTTTTGGTGCAGGACAAATCCCACGATGAGGTTTTCATCCTGTGCCGCAACCTGGTGGAAAACCAAAAAGACAAACGGTTTATACTTTCAGCTGGTTGCGAAATTACCGTTTTAACCCCGCCCGAAAATTTGAAAGCGATGAATGAAGCCCGGTTTAACCCAGCGTCGCCACCATCACCGCTTTAATCGTATGTAGCCGGTTTTCGGCCTGGTCGAATACCACCGAAGCTTCGCTTTCAAAAACCTCTTCGGTAACTTCCATGGCATCGAGGCCAAACTTTTGGTAAATTTCTTCGCCCAGTTTGGTGTCACGGTTGTGAAAAGCCGGCAGGCAGTGCAAAAATTTAACGTTGGGATTGCCGGTAAGTTTCATCGCCTCTGCATTTACCTGGTAAGGTTTCAGCAGTTCGATGCGTTCAGCCCACACTTCGGGCAGTTCACCCATGGAAACCCACACATCGGTATAAAGAAAATCGCAGTCTTTCACCGCTTCGATCACATCTTCGGTAATTAAAATTTTTGCTCCCGATTTTTTAGCAATCTCCCCGCACTGTTGCTGCAGTTCAATTGATGGCTGACACTTTTTAGGTGCCGCAGCCCTGAAATCCATACCCAGTTTAGCAGCTCCCACCATCAGGGAATTTCCCATATTGTTGCGGGCATCTCCCAGGTAGCAAAATTTAATTTGTGAAAGCGGTTTGTCCGAATGTTCCATCATGGTGAGAAAATCGGCCAGAATTTGCGTAGGATGGAATTCGTTGGTTAATCCGTTCCACACAGGTACACCTGCATATTTGGCCAGCTCTTCCACAATTTCCTGTCCGAACCCACGGTACTCGATTCCATCGTACATTCTGCCCAAAACACGGGCGGTGTCTTTCATAGTTTCTTTGTGCCCGATTTGCGAACCCGATGGTCCCAGGTAAGTTACATGCGCACCCTGGTCGAAGGCAGCTACCTCAAAAGCGCATCGGGTGCGGGTGGATGTTTTTTCAAAAATCAGTGCTATGTTTTTACCTTTCAGCATTTGTTGTTCGGCACCGCTGTATTTTGCTTTTTTCAGTGATCCTGAGAGTTCCAGCAAAAAATTTATTTCCTGTGCTGTAAAATCCAGCAGCGTTAAGAAATTTCGGTTTTTTAAATTGAAAGCCATTGTATTTTAGTTTTTTAATGTTTTCTGTTTAAATCATACTGATCGTATTCCATGGTAATTTTCGAACCGAATGATTTGTCTTCCAGTTTTTTTGCTTCGGTAATTACACTTTTTTTGCCTCCGCTTTTTATAAATTCGAGGCAGGCCCTGATTTTTGGTTCCATGCTGCCTTCTGCAAAAGTACCCATTTCAAGGTATTTTAAGGTATCGGCATAGTTCAAAAATTCCAGTCTTTCCTGAGTGGGCATGCCATAATCTTTGTAAATAAAAGGCACATCGGTTAAAATGTACAGTTCATCGGCGCCAATGTTTTTAGCCACCAATCCGGATGCACGGTCTTTGTCAATAACCGCATCAATTGTTCTTACATTGCCTTCGTCATCGTAATAAACCGGAATTCCACCCCCGCCGGCTGCAATTACAATGTTGCCGTTATTCACCAGTAATTCAATGGTTTCCCGGTTAATAATTTCCAGCGGGGCAGGAGAGGGGACTACTCTGCGGAATCCGTCTTTTACTTTTGATGAAGGTTTAAATATCCAGTTTTTTTCGCGGCTGAGTTTGTCGGCTTCCTCCCTGCTGTAAGTTTTTCCGATGCGTTTGGCCGGATTTTGAAACGCCGGATCATTTTGATCAACTTCCACCAAAGTAACCATGGTAATCACATTTTTTTTGATGCCATGTTTGTTCAGCACATTTCGGATTATGCGTTCAATCATGTACCCGATGCCTCCCTGCGAGTCGGCTACGCAAATGTCCAGCGGCATGGGGGCAATATGGTACATTTTTTCGCCGGCATCATTTCGCATCAGGATATTTCCCACTTGCGGGCCGTTGCCGTGGGTAATCACCAGTTCGTAACCGTCTTTTATAAGGTGTATCAGGTTTTCAACCGTATCGGTTGCATTTTGCTCCTGTTGCTCAATTGTGCCCTCTTCATTGTCGCGCAAAAGGGCATTTCCACCCAATGCAACTACTGCCAGTTTTTCCATAGTCTTAATTTGAAAAGGCAACAAACATAAAAAAAACGATGAAAAAAAGAAATGAATTTAGAACAGCTTTCTACTCTCATATATTGTTATAAAACAGTAATTTATGATTATTGTGCAAACTGGAATAAAAGCGGCCTCGTTTTCTTTTAATCCGAAAGAAAATACAAGATGAAAATATCATTTTAATTTTTTATACGTTCCTTTTTTTAAAAGAATGAGAAACGGTCAACCTCATTTTTTTGGTTAAATTTGCCGATTATTAAAAAACAAGCGAAGCAACATGGCATTTAAAGCGAAAAAGCCCGGAGGTGCGAAAGCAAGAAAGAAAAAATCAACTCGACTTTTTTTTCGGAATGAAAAATTCAGGTTCATTTTAGGGATTTTTGTGTTGCTGGTGTCTGCCTATTTGCTTATCGCCTTTGTTTCTTTTTTGTTTTATGGTGCTGCCGATCAGAGCAAACTCGATTTGCCCTGGAAAGAGCTGGTTTTAAACTCAGATATTAAGGTGGATAATAAGGCAGGAAAAACCGGTGCGTTTCTTTCTGAACACATTATGAATCGCGGATTTGGCATTGCATCATTTCTGTTTGTTTATCTTCTGGTGGTCACCGGGTTAAAAATTTTGGGGCGAAATCTCGTAAAATACCGACGTGCACTGGTTTTCAGTTTACTACTGATTCTTTGGATTTCAGTAACATTAGGTTTTGTTTTTTCGAAAACGAATTCGGCTTCATTCATTTATCCCGGCGGACAATATGGTTTTATTTTGAGCAATTGGTTGAGTTCATTAGTAGGTAAAGCCGGACTGGTTATATTGCTGTTTATTTCAATATTGTCTATTTTGGTTATTCGGTTTGAAAAAGCTTACACAATATTCAAAAATCTATTCAGAAAAAAAGAAAAAACCGAGGCCGAAACAACTTCTGAATCCGGGGAACAGGACGATTTGTCGGTTTCTGACAATTCCATATCGAAAGTGATTGACGAAGATGACAACATTAAAGCCATTTTTGAACCTGACGGAGAAGAAGAGCAGATGGAAATAAAACGGGCTGAAGATGAGGTTCAGCCTGAAGTTAAAGAAAAAGGAAATGAAGAAGATGGAGATGGACTGGAATTAACTGTTCATAAGAAAAAAGAAGAGGAGGAGGTTGATGATGATTATTCCGGTGAAGGTATGGAAGATTACGACCCAACACTTGAATTGTCGAAATATAAATTCCCCACGTTTGAAATGCTTGAAGATCATAGCTCGGGCAATGCTGAAGTGAGCAACGAGGAATTGATTGCCAATAAAAATAAAATTGTTGAAACCCTTCGCCATTACAAAATTGAGATTACTAAAATCAGAGCTACTATTGGTCCTACCATTACATTGTACGAAATTGTTCCGGCACCGGGTATTCGCATAGCAAAAATCAAAAATCTGGAAGACGATATTGCTCTGAGTCTTGCTGCGCTCGGTATTCGCATTATTGCCCCAATTCCCGGTCGTGGAACCATTGGGATTGAGGTGCCCAACCAAAACCCGGAAGTGGTTTCCATGCGGTCAATCCTGAGCTCGCGTAAGTTTCAGGAAAGTACGGCGGATTTGCCTATTGCTCTTGGGAAAACTATTTCCAACGAAACCTATATGTTCGACCTCACTAAAATGCCGCACATTCTGGTAGCCGGGGCAACCGGACAGGGAAAATCGGTTGGTATTAATGTAATTATTGCTTCGCTGCTCTATAAAAAACATCCGTCGCAACTCAAGTTTGTTTTTATTGATCCGAAAAAGGTAGAACTGAACCTTTATTCAGTGCTGGAGAAACATTACCTTGCCAAACTGCCCAATGAGGAGGACGCGGTAATTACTGACATTCAAAAAGTAAAATATACGTTGAATTCATTGAATGTTGAAATGGACCAGCGATATGATTTGCTGAAAAAAGCTCACGCCAGAAATGTGAAGGAATACAATAAAAAATTTATCAGCCGGCGGTTAAATCCTGAAAAAGGCCACCGGTTTATGCCATACATTGTGGTGGTAATTGATGAATTTGCCGACCTGATTATGACAGCCGGCAAAGAAATTGAACTTCCCATTGCACGAATTGCGCAGTTGGCCCGGGCAGTGGGAATTCACATGATTATTGCAACTCAAAGGCCTTCAACCAATATAATTACCGGAGTTATTAAAGCCAACTTCCCGGCACGTATTGCATTTAAAGTGGCATCGATGATTGATTCGCGAACCATTCTCGACACTCCAGGAGCCAACCAGCTCATTGGAAAAGGAGATATGCTTATTTCATCGGGAAGCAACATGACACGTGTTCAGTGCGCATTTATTGATACACCTGAAGTTGAGCAGATATGCTCTTTCATATCTGAACAAATGGGGTATCCGAGTGCATTTATGTTGCCCGAATATGTGGGTGATGAAGAAGCCGGCCCCGGAGAAGTGGATTTGAATAACCGCGATGAATTGTTTGATGATGCTGCACGGGTGGTGGTTATGAACCAGATGGGCTCCACTTCCATGATTCAGCGAAAATTTTCCATTGGGTATAACCGGGCAGGAAGAATTATGGACCAACTGGAAGCTGCCGGCGTGGTGGGGCCAAGCGAGGGAAGCAAGGCACGTCAGGTGTTTATTCAGGACGAATACAGTTTGGAACAATTATTGAAAAGCTTTAACTAAAATTTTATAATGAAACATATTTTTCTTTTAGGTATATTTTTAGCATCTGTTTTTTTTATTCAGGCGCAGCAAGACACAAAAGCAAAACAGATTCTCGATGAGGTGAGTAAAAATACGCGCTCCTTTAAAACCATTTCTGCTGATTTTGTTTTTTCTATGGAAAACAGCGAAATGGATATTAATGAACGAAACGAAGGTACCATAAAACTGAAAGGACAAAAATATGTAGTTGATTTGCCAGACATTGGAGTAAAAGTATTTTCTGACGGAAAAACACTGTGGAATTATATGGAAGACGGTAACCAGGTTACCATTTCGAACCTTGAAGACGGAGGAAGCGAACTTATGGATCCATCATCGGTTTTTACCATTTACGAAAAAGGATTTCAATCAAAATATGTGGGCGAAAAAACTATTGGAAACGAAATTGTGCACCAAATAGAACTTTATCCTGATTCAGAAGAACACGAAGTTTCAAAAATTTTACTTTCAGTTGGAAAATCGGATAAAATGATTAAATCTGCACTGCTTTACGGAACCGATGGAAATATTTACGGAATTGAGGTTAAAAAGATGGATACTCAAACCGAACTGCCTGATTCTTATTTTTTATTCAATGCCAGTGACTATGGCGATGTTGAGATCATTGATTTCAGATAAGATAACTTAATACGGCCAACCTGTAAGAATCGAGTCCGAAACCCATAATACAGCCCCTGCAAACAGGCCCGATTACCGATTGGTGCCTGAAATTTTCACGTGTGAGCGTATTGGAAATATGTACCTCGGTTACAGGCGTGGTGACTCCCGCAATGGCGTCGCGAATAGCAATTGAAGTGTGCGTATAAGCTCCGGCATTGATAATGATGCCATTAGAAGAAAACCCAAATTCATGAATTTTATCAACCAGTTCCCCTTCAATATTCGATTGGAAGTAAGTGAATGTAATATCCGGAAAATGAGATTTTAGCTTTTCATAATAATCTTCAAATCTTTCCGCTCCATAAATACTTTTTTCCCTTTTACCCAACAAGTTCAAATTTGGGCCGTTGATAATCAATATATTCATTTTATTTCGATTTTAATATATTTTATAGTAACTTTAAAGTCATTAAAACGTAATTGATATCATAATAATTAAAGTATTATATCGTAATAAATTTTTCAAAAGTATTTAAATCACGGGATTTAAAAAATAAAAATTGAATGTTATGAAATGGGAGGAAAGCAAAAAAGGTTTTGAAAACTACCTTAAACTTGAGAAGTCGTTGTCGCAAAATTCCATTGCAGCTTATGTTAACGACATTAATAAGCTCATTGAATTTCTGGGAAAAAATTTTAAAAAAATCAGCCCGGAAAAGGTGAAACTTAATCATTTGAAAAAATTTGTAGAATGGTTGAATGAGCGGGGAGTAAGCCCCCGTACACAGGCAAGAACTATTTCAGGTATCAAATCATTTTACAAATATTTGTTAATTGAAGGAAAAATTTCAAGTGATCCGACAGCATTACTTGAATCGCCTAAAATTGGACGAAAACTGCCGGATATTCTTTCAATGGAAGAAATTGATGAGCTCATTGATGCGGTTGATTTGGAAAAACCGGAAGGACAAAGGAATAAAGCCATGCTTGAAACTTTGTATAGTTGCGGTTTAAGAGTTTCAGAATTGGTGAACCTGAAAATTACCAATTTATTTTTTGAGCAGGGATATGTTAAAGTAGAAGGAAAGGCAGAAAAAGAGAGACTGGTACCTGTTAGTAAAAGGGCTGTTACAGAAATAAATAAATATCTGAATGGATACCGCAAAAGCCTGAAAATTCATAAGGAAAGTGAAAACATTCTTTTTCTGAACAGGAGAGGTAAAAAACTGAGTCGCGTAATGGTATTTACCATTATTAAAAATCTGGCCGAAAAAATAAACCTGAATAAAAGAATCAGTCCGCATACGTTCAGGCATTCTTTTGCTACACATCTGATTAATGGTGGCGCCGATTTACGTGCAGTTCAGGAAATGCTCGGACACGAATCTATTTTAACTACTGAGATTTATACGCATCTGAATCGGGATTATCTCAAAAATACAATACACCAGTTTCATCCAAGATCATGATTTTAATTAAAAGATATTTATAGGGCTGAGATTTTCAGCCCTTTTTTATGTTTATGTTTTTTATTCCTAATTTGTTAAGATAATGTTTAATTGGCTGCTAAATAGAATTTAAACCATCTAATTACCTGCCGTAAGCAGAAAAATATTTTACTTTTGTAAATACAACTCGTTGAAATTATCAGTTATATTAAGTTAATTATTAGGTAGTTATGAAAAATTTAGATCTAACGAAGTACGGCATACAAAACGTACAGGAAATTATTCACAATCCAACTTACGAGCAGCTTTTTGAGGAGGAAATGAACCCCGCACTCGAAGGTTTCGAAAAAGGCCAGCTAACCGAACTTGATGCAGTGAATGTGATGACAGGTGTTTTTACCGGTCGTTCTCCCAAAGATAAGTTCATTGTAAAAGATGACACAACAAAAGACACCATCTGGTGGACAACACCCGGATCGCCAAACGACAACAAACCTGTTTCAACCGAAGTTTGGAATGAATTGAAAACCTTAACGGTAAATCAGCTTTCCGGAAAAAGGTTGTTTGTAATGGATACTTTTTGCGGGGCAAACCCCGACTCAAGACTTAAAGTAAGGTTCATTATGGAAGTGGCATGGCAGGCTCATTTTGTTAAAAATATGTTTATCAGGCCAACAGCCGAAGAACTCGAAAACTACGGTGAACCGGATTTTGTTTCATTAAATGCTTCAAAAACAACAAATCCGAACTGGAAAGAACAGGGATTAAACTCGGATGTTTATACCGTTTTTAATCTTACAGAAAAAATGCACGTTGTTGGTGGGAGTTGGTATGGCGGTGAAATGAAAAAAGGTTTGTTTGCTATGATGAATTATTACCTGCCCTTAAATGGTATGGCTTCAATGCACTGCTCAGCCAACGTGGGCGAAAAAGACGATGTGGCTATTTTCTTCGGCCTTTCGGGAACCGGAAAAACAACTTTATCAACCGACCCGAAACGTAAATTGATTGGCGACGATGAACACGGCTGGGATGATGAGGGAATTTTTAACTTCGAAGGAGGTTGCTACGCGAAAACCATCAACCTCGACCCGGAAGCTGAACCAGATATATACCATGCCATTAAACGCGATGCTTTACTGGAAAACGTAACCGTTGATGAAAATGGTAAAATTGATTTTTCTGACAATTCAGTTACCGAGAACACCCGTGTTTCTTACCCGATTTACCACATTGAAAATATTGTTAAGCCGATTTCGAAAGCAGGGCACGCCAATAAAGTTATTTTCCTTACGGCCGATGCATTCGGAGTTATGCCTCCTGTATCGAAACTGACCCCGGAACAAACCAAATACCACTTCCTTTCAGGATTTACAGCCAAACTTGCCGGAACCGAGCGTGGAGTAACCACACCGCAACCTACTTTTTCAGCATGTTTTGGCGCTGCATTCCTTTCGCTTCACCCAACCAAATATGGTGAAGAGTTGGTGAAAAAAATGGAAGAACACGGAGCAGTAGCTTATTTGGTTAACACAGGTTGGAACGGAACAGGAAAGCGAGTCTCCATTAAAGATACCCGAGCCATAATAGATGCAATTCTCGATGGCTCAATTGAAAAAGCTGAAACCAAAATGATACCGGTTTTTAACCTGGAAGTTCCCACTGCATTGCACGATGTTGATCCGAATATTCTTGATCCGCGTGACACTTACACCGATCCGAAAATATGGGAAGAAAAGGCCAAAGATTTGGCCAACCGTTTTATTAAAAACTTCGAAAAATATACCGATAACGAAGAGGGTAAAGCATTGGTTGCTGCCGGACCTCAACTCTGAGCATAAAAATACAATATAATATTACACTAAGGCTTCGTCAGGATTGGCGGAGCCTTTTTTCGTATTAGGAAACCAATCGATCTACCGGTTCATTTTGCCCCGGTTGAATGAGAAATATATTCCGGCAAGGCTAATAATTGAAAAACTTATAAATCCCCATTTCATCGCTTTCAAAAATAAATTATCAGGCACCGAATCAATAGCCTGATTTCCCATCACTGCGGCAAAGAAAAGGGTGGCGATGGTCATACTAACAATTTGACCCACTACGCGCATGGTTGCTGCCGAACCGGAAGCCAGTCCGAGCTGGTTTCTGTGAACCGAACTCATAATGGTATTCATGTTGGGCGAAGAAAAAAAAGCAAAACCGAGGCCAACCCATAACAGCAAAGCCACGATAAGCCAAACCGGTGTGGTTCCGGTAAGAAATGCAAAAGCTGCCAGTCCAATGGTGCACATGGCCATTCCAAGTGAGGCCAGGTAACGGGGTTGAACATGGTCGGAAAGCCTGCCTGCAATGGGGGAAAAAATGGCCATCATAGCAGGCTGGGCAACCAGAATGATACCTGCATCCCTGGGCGATAAACCCTGAATTTTCTGTAAATACAAACTCAGCAAAAATACAATAGCAAATGTGGCGCTATAATTAATAAGTGCTGCCAGGTTGGAAAAGGCGAATAACCGGTTTCGGGTAAACAGTTTTGTTTCCAATACGGGCTTGTCCGACTTGCTTTCAACCCACCAAAAAATGACCAGCGCAAGCGAACCACCACCCATAAGCAGCCAACCTGAAATGGCCGGAATTTGGGAAGATCCATAAACCATAGCCACCAGCCCGGCCATATAAAACAGCGTTCCGTACATGTCAGGTTTTTTCAGGGAGCTACTATCCTTGTTGTCTTTCCCTAAAAACAGCAAGGCAATTAAAATCATAAGAATACCAAAAGCTGAAGCGACAAAAAAGATGGAGCGCCATCCAAGGTACTGCGTTAATAGTCCGCCAGCAAACGGTCCAAATGCCAGGCCAAGGTAAACTGCCGAAACCGACATGCCCAGCACCCTCCCTCGGTACTGGGGTAAAAATGCCGAAACCAGAATGGCTGGTCCTGAAGTAGTGGAGAACGCTGCGCCAATGCCCTGGATGAACCGGAACATGATAAGCCAGAAACCTGATGTTGCAAATCCGCAAGCAATAGAGGAAAGGGTAAAAATGGTGATTCCTGTTTTAAATATTCGCCGGATACCTGTTAAATCGCCCAAACGGCCCACTGGAAGCAAAAACATGGCAGTGGCAAGTAAAAAAGAGGTAATCACCCAGCTCAGTTCTACCGCATTTAAACCAAAACTTTTTTCAATGGCCGGCAAAGCAATGTTTACCGACGAAATTAAAAAAGTTCCCATAAAGGAAGTGATGGCAACTATGGCTAAAATAAAAATTTGCTGTTTTGTCCAGTTCATAAAATTTTGTCTCGTATCTTTCAGAATACGACAAAAATAGCATTTATCCGGGGAAGTTAAATTCAATAATTCAATTTGAATTTTAACCGGCTCCCGTCATCTTTTTCGGTCGCACCCATTCATCGTATTGTTTTGGTGTAACATAGCCCAACCGAACGGCTTCCTCTTTCAGTGTAGTGCCATTATTATGGGCGGCCTGTGCAATTTCTGCTGCTTTGTAATAACCAATTTTGGTGTTCAGGGCCGTTACAAGCATCAGCGAATTATTCACCAGTTTTTCAATAACCGGAATATTGGGTTCGATGCCAACGGCGCAATTGTCGTTAAACGAAATGCATGCATCGCCCAGCAATTGGGCGCTTTGCAAAAAGTTGGCGGCTATAAGGGGTTTGAACACATTCAGTTCGAAATGGCCCTGTGTTCCACCCACCGAAATGGCCACATCGTTTCCCAGAACCTGTGCACAAACCATGGTCAGTGCTTCACTTTGGGTAGGATTTACCTTACCCGGCATAATGGACGAACCGGGTTCGTTGGCCGGCAGAATCAGTTCGCCGATGCCCGAGCGCGGACCCGAAGCCAGCAGCCGAATATCGTTGGCTATTTTATTGAGCGAAACAGCCAGTTGTTTTAAGGCACCGTGCGTTTCCACAATGGCATCGTGTGCAGCCAGCGCCTCAAATTTGTTAGGTGCTGTAACAAACGGAAGCCCGGTAAATTCTGCAATTTTTTTTGCCACCAGTACATCGTAACCATCTGGTGTATTTAGTCCGGTTCCCACGGCAGTGCCGCCCAGGGCCAGTTCCGAAAGGTGTTCCAGCGTGTTCCGAAGGGCTTTTAATCCATGGTTGAGTTGAGCCGCGTATCCCGAAAATTCCTGGCCCAGGGTGAGGGGAGTGGCGTCCATCAGGTGCGTGCGGCCAATTTTTACCACATCTTTAAAGGCTTCAGATTTTTGCAGCATTGTATCGCGCAGTTTTTCAATGCCCGGAATGGTTTTTTCCACTACGGTTTTGTAAGAGGCAATGTGCATGGCGGTTGGAAATGTGTCGTTAGACGACTGCGACTTGTTCACATCGTCGTTGGCTAGCAGGACTTTTTCTCCTTTGCCCAAAGTTTTTCCGGCCAACACCTGAGCCCGGTTGGCAATTACCTCGTTTACGTTCATGTTGCTTTGCGTGCCCGAGCCCGTTTGCCAAATTACCAGCGGAAACTGGTCGTCCAGCTTGCCTTCCAGAATTTCGTCGCACACCTGTGCAATAAAGTCCCTTTTTTCTTCGGATAAAACGCCCAACTCGCAGTTGGCATAAGCTGCGGCTTTTTTCAAAATGGCGAATCCGTAAATAATTTCTTTGGGCATGGAAGCCGCCGGGCCAATTTTAAAATTGCTGCGCGAACGTTCGGTTTGTGCGCCCCAGTATTTTTCGGCAGGTACTTTTACCTCGCCCATGGTGTCTTTTTCAATTCGGTATTCCATAACTGTTTTTTTTATGCAACAATTGATGCGGGAAGATGTTGGATAGTAAATTATTAAAGGTTTATTTTGGGTTTCAGTTGGAAGATTTAATTTTTACCTAACAAAATTGAAACCCAAAAAGTCCAGTTTTTTAGATTATTATCTTTATTTGGATTTTGAGTTTTGTTCCTTGAATTTCGCCCGTATGTATTTGAGATTAGTAAATTGCTGTTTGAAATTTCCAAAGGACTACCCAAAAATCTCATCCATTGTTTCCCCAATGGTTGTATATTTGAATTCGAACCCGGCTTCTATTATTTTGTGCGGCAATACCGCCGGACTTTTGGTGAGCAAGGAAGCTGCTTTCCCATATATTAGTTGCAGGGCAAAGGGCGGCACCGGAATAAATGCCGGTCGGTTTAATTTTTTAGCCAGCGCTTTGGTAAAACCGGCATTGGTAATTTGTTCGGGCGCGGCCAGGTTGAAAATTCCTTGGGTTTTTTTGTTTTCAGTTGCCCACAAAAAAGCGCGTGCCACATCGGTTTCGTGCACAAACGGAAAAGGTTGTTTTCCGCTGCCGATTTTTCCGCCAATACCCAGTTTAAAGGGCAGTAGCATATTTTTTATGGTTGCCGATTCTTTGCCCAGCACCACGGCAAGGCGGAATAGGGTGAGTTCCACTTCTTCCGGCAGTCCGTTCCACGACTTTTCCCAGTCTTTTACCACTTCCCCTAAAAATCCCGGGTCAAAATTGTAACTCTCTTCGGTATGTGTTTTTCCGGCAGCATAAATTCCAATGGCCGACGCTGAAATAACTTTGGCTGGCCTTTCTTTCGGAAACATGATTTGAAAAGCCCGGGCCAGGTTTTCAACGGTTTGTATGCGGCTGTCGTATATCTCTTTTATGGCTTTTGATGTCCATCGCTGCAAAATAGGCGCACCGGCCAGGTTAATCACTGCATCGGTGTTTTTAAGCTCGTCAGCCAGGTTTTCAGCCGGTCCGTAAAGCATTTCGCGCTGAATAGGTGAAACATGGTGTTTGTTTTTTTTTAATTCAGCAGTAATTATGTTTCCAAGATATCCTGATGCGCCGGTCATTTTAATATTCATGTCAGTAATTTTTATCTAATTTAACAATTATTTACCGAATTGTTACGAGATTATTTTCAAATACTAACGTACTGTGGTTTAAAAATAAAACAAACATCAGAAATGGTTGTCGTCGGTTTTTTTATAATTTAACAAACCAGGTTTAGTTTTAAAAATGAAAAGATACTATACTTTCATCGCCAAACCCCTTTGTTTTGCTAATTTTACACGCTGAAATAAAAACTGGATGTTCCGAAGATTTCGCATTATATGGCAAAGAAATACAAGACGGTGGTTGCACCAGCTTGTTTTATGGCGAATTGCCCGTATTCCCGAGCGGCATTTTCTTTATATACTTAGTTTGGTGGTTGGAATATTCAGCGGATTGGCGGCACTATTGCTTAAAAACCTTATTCATTTTGTAGCCGGGCAACTTACTGACTGGATTGAAGTAGATTCCATCAGTTACCTTTTCCTGGTTTATCCTTTTGCTGGAATTCTGCTAACTGTAATTTTTGTGCGGTTTTTTATTAAAGATGATATTGGCCATGGGGTTTCCAAAATTCTTTATTCCATTTCGCGCCAAAGCAGCCGGATAAAATCGCACAACACCTGGTCGTCGATGGTGGCCAGTTCGTTAACGATTGGTATGGGTGGTTCGGTTGGAGCTGAGGCTCCCATTGTGCTTACCGGAGCTTCCATTGGTTCCAACCTGGCCCGGCTTTTTAAACTGAATTATAAATACGTTACCCTGATGGTTGGGTGTGGAGCAGCTGGCGCTATTGCCGGAATTTTTAATGCACCTGTGGCCGGGATTGTTTTCACCCTCGAAGTACTCATGCTCGACCTGACCATGGCTTACCTTATTCCTTTGCTTATTTCGGCCGTTACAGCCACTATGTTAACCCATTTTTTTATGGGTGAAGAAGTGTTGCTGCAATTTATGCAAATTCATCCTTTTACGCTCGAAACAGTCTGGTTCTATATTTTACTGGGGGTTTTCACCGGGTTTGTTGGCATTTGGTTTACCCGTATGACATTATTTTTGGAAGCCGGATTTAAAAAAATAAAAGGATGGGGCATTCGGCTTTTAGTCGGAGGACTGGTAATGGGCTTGCTGGTATTTATTTTTCCACCGCTTTGGGGAGAAGGCTATGATCAAATTGCTCTTATTTTTAACGGAAAGGGAAGCGAATTACTGAATAATTCTCTGTTTTATAATTGGAAAACAAATGAATATTTGTTGCTGATTTTTTTAATTGGAATCCTGATTTTTAAGGTTATTGCCATGGTTGCTACCACAGGCTCGGGAGGTGTGGGAGGCATTTTTGCACCTACCTTGTTTATGGGGGCCATTGCTGGTTTCTTTTTTGCCGTGCTTGTAACCAAAATTACAGGAGTTGAACTGCCTGGCGATAATTTTGCATTGGCCGGCATGGCGGGTATGATGGCAGCTGTGATGCATGCCCCGTTGACCGGTATTTTTTTAGCTGCCGAACTTACTCAGGGCTACGATTTATTTGTCCCACTCATGATAACAGCCACTGTAGCGTATGTTACCATTATGAAAGCCGAACCTTATTCGATTTACACCAAACGCCTTGCCCACGCAGGCGACCTGCTTACGCACCATAAAGACAAAGTGGCTCTTCGCATGATGAGTGTACGCAATTTGATTGAAACCGATTTTGAAGTTCTGCGGCCCGATGCTAATTTACGCGATTTGGTGAAAGCTATTTCTGTTTCACACCGGAACCTTTATCCTGTGGTTGATGAAAACGATATTCTGCTTGGAATGGTAAAGCTTGCCGATGTGCGTTCGCTCATTTTCGAACATGAGCTTTACGATAAGGTACTGGTTAAAGATTTGATGTATATGCCGGAATCCTTTATTGCACCCGACGACAGCATGGAAAAAGTAGTGGAGAAATTTGAAACTTCGGGCCGTTACAACCTGGCGGTTATCGATAATGGCAAATACCTTGGATTCATTTCACGTGCAGTGGCGTTTTCCAAATATCGTAAAACGGTTCAGGATTTTTCACACGATTAAGAAGTAGTTAAGGAGTTTTAAACACTAAAGCCGTTTTGAAGAGAAGGCATTGCTGTCTCACCGGGCCTCGGTGTAAAAGTCACGAATAAGAGTTTGTATTCATTGTTTTTTTACCGGCGCTCGGTGATTAATTAGGAATGGATGACCCTGGCCGTTAATTCTAAAAGAATTTTACCTGGAAAAACAAGTAATATAATCCGCGGGGTTTTACTTATAATTTATTTCTTTGTATGGAATAAATAAAATTGTTTTATTGTGACTTCAACAACGCGTCGTTCCTTTATAGCAAAAGCCACACTGGGCCTTGCCGGTTTTGGTTTATCAAAATATACGCATGCCGGATTTTTATC
>JAZBNQ010000141.1:0-2251 GCA_036350775.1 Mariniphaga sp. | reverse complement strand
ATTTGCGGAATGGATTTGATTCCACTGGAGGATGAAGAAAACGAAGGACTCGACCCAAACGCCATCCGCATGTCGCCAACTGCAATGCAACTGGCCAATATTCAGACTGCAGTGGTTGAATATATGAACCCTGTGAAGAAGGTCCGTCTTAACGGAAAAGTGAAATCTGACGAGCGACTGGTTTATTCGCAGTCGTCGCACATTCCCGGACGGATTGAAGAGCTGATGGTGAATTTTACCGGCGAATATGTGAGCAAAGGAAATGTAATCGCTTCAATTTACTCCCCCGATTTGGTTACCGCACAGGATGAATTGTTTGAAGCACAGAAAATCAGGGAAACGCAGCCTGAGCTTTTCCGCGCAGCCAAAGAGAAGCTGAAAAACTGGAAACTTACCGAGGAGCAAGTTCAGCAAATTCTGGAATCCGGTGCGGTAAAAGAAACCTTTGATATTCGCGCCGATGTGTCGGGATACGTGACTGAAAAGATGGTAAACACCGGAGATTACATCAACCGCGGCCAGGCAATCTACGAAATTGCCGACTTGTCGCGCGTGTGGGTGTTGTTCGATGTATATGAATCGGATATGCCATGGGTGAACCGGGGTGATGAAATTACATTCACCGTCGCTTCAATGCCAGGTGAAACTTTTGAAGGAAAAATTACTTTTATCGATCCGGTAATCAATCCGCGAACCCGAGTAGCAAAAGCGCGGGTGGTTATATCCAATCCTGATTTGAAAATGAAGCCCGAAATGCTGGCTTCGGGCACGGTTGAAGCCAACCTTCAGCGCCAAACTGATGCAGTTGTTGTGCCCAAAACCGCGGTTATGTGGACCGGTAAACGTTCGGTGGTCTATGTGAAATCGGAATCGGAAAGAGGTGTAAATTTTGTTATCCGCGATGTAACATTGGGTCCCGGGTTGGGAGAAAGTTATATTATTGAAGAGGGATTGCAGGAAGGTGAGGAAATTGCAGTGAATGGTACCTTTAGCATCGATGCTGCCGCACAGCTTGCCGGTAAACGCAGCATGATGAATCCCGAAGCCGGCCCGGCAATAGTGGGGCGTGATCACAGTGAAAGGATCAAACAGGAACTTTCTTCAAAACCCGAAACAGATATCGAACCGGTGAAAACCGATCCGAAATTTACCGAACAACTGACGGATGTTTATGAAGCTTACCTCGACATGAAAAATGCATTTGTCGAAACCAATGCAGAAAAGGTGAGCGCAGAAGCAAAAGATGTAATTGCGACGCTTGAAAATGTAACCATGGGATTGCTGGATCACGATCCACACATGGCATGGATGGATCAGCTCGAAACACTTAACAGCACCATCGAAACCATCAGTAATTCAAATGACATTGAAGAGCAGCGTACCGCTTTTTCAAGATTTAATCTCGCTTTTTATAAGAGCGTGAAAATGTTCGGACTGAAAGAAAAGGCTTTTTTCCAGTATTGCCCGATGGCGAATAACGACACCGGCGCATACTGGTTCAGCGAAACAGAAGAAATTCGCAACCCGTATTTCGGCGACATGATGCTGGCGTGCGGAGAAAACAGGGAGGTATTCGAGTAAAAACTCATTAAAAAAGACAAGAAGTTATAATATTTGTTTTATTACAGATAGATTAGTAACCATTTAAAATTCAAAAAGATGAAGACAAAAATTCTAAGTTTGACAACATTTTTCCTGATAACAACAGCCGTTGCTTTTGCAGGAGAAAAAACAGAGAAATTTAAAGTGTATGGCAACTGTGGCATGTGCGAAAGTCGCATCGAGAAAGCAGCCAATTCAGTTGACGGTGTAAGTGCAGCCGACTGGGACAAAAAATCGAAAATGATTGAAGTGAAATTCGACGATTCCAAAACCAGCGTGGATGTGGTGCACAAAGCCATTGCAAAAGTGGGTCACGATACTGAAATGCATAAGGCAAAAGACAGTGTTTATAACGATTTGCCGGGATGCTGTAAGTATGATCGTACTGAAAAAGAAAAGAGTAAAGAGCATGACCACGAAGGACATCAGCATTAACTAAAGATTAAAATTTTCTAGACGGGGAATTGCAATAGGAGCAGTTCCCCGTTACTTCATTCATGACAAACCTTTTGTTAATATCGAAAACTACCTGACTTGATTGTGGATTTCAGAAAATGAAAAATACGGCTTATGTATGAACTAAGAAAAAACTAATCAATAAGGCATTTATTTTCGTTGCAGAAGATTATTAATGAATGCCTTAATATTT
>JAZBNQ010000140.1:0-2284 GCA_036350775.1 Mariniphaga sp. | reverse complement strand
TCACTATTTCTGACATTCCGGTGGGATTAAACGAGCAGGTAAAATTCAGGGAAATGAACTTAAAAGTTTATCCGAATCCGGTAAACAATGTGCTCACCATTCAACTGGATAACACAGGGAAAACAAAAAGCAGCATTGAAATTTTATCGGTTAACGGAAAGGTTTTGTCAACCCAAAATGTTAGCGGAATGGAAACAGTGCGTTTGGATTTGGGCCATCTGGAAAGAGGCATTTACATCTGTCGTTACAGGAACGGTGAAACAACAAAAACAGCAAAAATTGTTAAAAATTAAAAAGGTATAAAACATGAAGAATTTATTGATTTCAATTGGCATTTTGCTGGCAGCCACAAGCCACACTTTTGCCCAGAACGACACCATGTATGTGATGAAAAACGGTGTGGTTATCAACAAACAATCGGTTAATCCGGCGGATGTTGACAGTATTATTTTTTACGCGCCGCAGGTAACCGCGTTAACCGATGCCGATGGAAATGTTTACGGTACGGTTACCATAGGCACGCAGGTATGGATGAGTGAAAACCTGAAGACAACCAAATTTAACGACGGCACTGACATACCATTGGTAACCGATAATTCGGAATGGGGAAGTTTAACTACACCGGCATATTGCTGGTACCAAAATGACGAAGAAACGTATAAAAACCTTTACGGCGGGTATTATACCTGGTACGCGGTAAATACAGATAAACTCTGTCCGGCAGGGTGGCATGTACCCACCAGGGAAGAGTGGGCAACGTTAATTGATTTTTTGGGCGGTGAAAGCGTTGCAGGTGGCAAATTAAAAGCAACGGGTACAGAATACTGGAACAGTCCGAATACCGATGCGACCAACGAATCCGGTTTTTCAGGTCTTCCTGGCAGTCAGCGGCCCAACATTTTCAGCACATTGGGCAACAATGGCCGCTGGTGGAGCAATTCAGAATCTACCTCCAGTTCTGCGCATGCTTATGTCTTGTATCACGATGAAGGGGTAATAAGAAGGAATAGCACCACCAAACGAAACGGTTTAAATGTACGATGTATTAAGGATTGATTGTCAATTACAATTATTTCCCACTGAAATCAAACCACAGTTTTATCGGATATCCCTCATCACCGGCATGGCCACGAAAGTGGCCTTTTCCGCTTTTTGGACCCAATGCATCTGCCTGTTTAAATTTGGTGCCGATGGCTGGGATTTCGTACAAAAACGATAGGTCTCCTTCGGGGAAGGGTGGGTGAGTGCCGCCTGCTGCATGTTCCGGTTTTAAAGGCGTGAAGAGCTGAAAGAATAAGTTGGGTGTTTCGGAAATCACGGTGAAATCCGACTCGGTGGTTTCCAGTGTGGCCCAGTACAAATTGCCATGGTATCCTTTAAATTCCGGGTAAACCAGGTTGTTGAAAGTTTCGCCGGTTACCGTGTTGTTGTAAGCTTTTTCCCAAACCCCGAAATTGCTGCCTTTCAGCCGGTTTTTCCAAACCCGGTAAGGTCCGCGGCCCATCCATTTTACGCCTGTGCATTTTTCTTCAGGATAATTAAATGAAATGCCGATAAAGTCAATATTGGTCATGCCACGTTGCAACGGACTGGCTTCCAGTTTTAGCAAGCCGTTTTTGTGCAAAGTCCAGGTCATTTTTTCAGGGTATTTGTTGGTTGAAATTTCAAAAACGAAGTTTCCTTCCGCATTCTGTTCCCAACGGGTTCCGGTAATTACCGATTCTGTTCCTGCCGGCACCGGGCCTCCGTTCAGTGAAATCTTTCCTGTTTCGTTTGTTACTGAAAGCAGTGTTCCGTTGGACTTTGAAAACGAAACTTCAAGTCCGTTAACAGAGGCTGTAACTGCATTTCCGTTTTCCTGAACAGTGATTTCATTTTCTTCACCGGCAAGGATTTCTTTTATTTTATCCGCTTTTTCCCAGGGTTGCAATACCGGCCAGCTCCAGGTGTACAATTCGTTTCCGTGATGGTCGGTTGCAGTAAAAAGAAAAATGTCAGCATCGTCGAGCGATTCGCCCAAATCAATTTCCACAAGCGATGTTTCACCGGGTTGGGCATCCGGTCCGGGGAAGGTTGCACTTCCGGTAATTTCTTCATCATCCGGATTTAGCCCGGTTTTAACCGCCTGCCAGCCAAACGAACAATCGGCCAGGTTGGTGTAAATGAATTTATTTTCCAGAAACAGTTTACCGTCCCATTGCCGGTTGATTGCAACCGGTTTCACCTGCACCGGCGACCAGATTTCTTTTACGGTGTAGAAACTGCCCTCTTTTTCGCGATGAGG
>JAZBNQ010000139.1:0-4932 GCA_036350775.1 Mariniphaga sp. | reverse complement strand
GTGAGTTCACCGAGTGAGGCCATTTTCTCAGATTGAATCAACTGGTTTTGAGCGGCTTTTAATTCGGAAAGGGTTTTGGTAATTTCCCGGGTGCGTTCCTGCACTTTTTCTTCCAGGTTTTCATAAAGCAGTGAATTCTCAATCGAAATTCCGATTTGGCCGGACAACATTTTTAGCATTTCAATCCGATCGGTGTTAAAGGTGCCTTTTAAATGATTGTTTTCCAGGTAAATAAATCCGATTATTTTCCCGACAGCCGTTATGGGAAGACACAAAACCGATAATGTTTTGTTCTGGCTAATGTATTTATCGGTACTAAAACGAACTTCATTTCCTGCGTCGTCAACAACCAGCATTTCCTCCGTTCGCCTGCTATAATTAATAACGGATTTGGGAACAAGGTCGGTTTCTTCATAAGGAACTGAAGGAAAGATATCAATTCCGTCAGACCCTGAAATTCCAATTGCTTCAATGCAAAGCTGATCTCCTTTATAAAGCAGCAAACACCCTTTTTCTGCTCCGGCATTTTCTATGGTAATGTGCATCAGGTTTTTCAGCACATCTTCGTATTTCACCTGGCTGGCAATGGTTTGCGAAGCTTTTAAAACGCTGGCCAAATCGAGATCTGTTTTGCGGGTAAGAGAAGTTGTTCTGGTTGCATTATTTTCTGCCGGTACCCGAATTATTTTCCGGGCTGAAAGTTCAGGATATTTATTTTCCAGCATTTTACACAGCATGTGCGCACCCCAGTCATTGTAAACATTCCATGCTTCTTCAAGGTACATCCGGCTTTGTTTTGTCAGTCCAAGTTTTTCGCAAAGCGCTGCAGCCCTTTCATTTGCAATACCTTCAATATTTTTAAACTTATTTTGTGCAGCGAGTTCAATGGTTTTTCCGTAAAAATGCAGTGCTTTTTCCGGCTTGTTTTGAATGGTGAATAGTTCTCCTTGCAATAAATGGTAATGCTGACTGTAATTTTCCGGGCAACCTTTTGCCCACAATTTCATATCCTTCAGGTGTTTTTTAAAGGTTTTCAAATACTTCTTTTTTTCTTCTGCATTTAAATTTTTATACCGTGCCGAAATGGAAAGCGAAGTATATAATGCAAAGGAAACTTCCTGAATATCGCCCAAAATATTTTCTGTAAATTCCTCTAATCTGCTGCTTTCAGCAAGTGCCTCGCGGTAGTTACCGGTGAGGTACAAAAAATTGCATTTGGCCGAAAGGAATAACGCAAGCTTTGTTTTGTTTCCCTCCTGAAATAACCTGTTAAAGGTTTGTTCATCGTTAAAAGTATCGTCGTTCCAGGATAATCCTGTGGCCGACTGGTTGTTCAGAGCTTTTGCCATCTGATAAAAACCCTGGAAAAAATCGAATCCGCCTTTTGTATTTTTGATTAGCGCCAGGTGTTCTTCCGAACTGTCAAGAATTTCTTTCAGGTTTTCTCCTGCATTAAACCGCGCTCGTGTGTACAAAGCAACTGAGTAGCCGGTGAAAATCTGATCGCCATTTAAGGAACAGGCTTTTATGGTTTCCAGTATTTCGTTATACCATTTGCGAAACGGAATTCTCCAGTGATTGTGGAAACAAAGTACAGTGTAATTTAACCTCCATTTTATTAGGGGAGAGTGAGTACGCTCATGCAGTTTAACAGTAATATCCCAAAGATTAAACCCTTTTTGCTGCATTTTGAGCGCCGACAAAACCACTACCGAAAAACCTGAAAATCCCCATCCGCTGGCATCCGTAAATCCGTGTTTCAGGTAAGACTTTACTATTTTAAAAATAACCAGCATCATTAAGTTTTGATCCTGCTGGTAGGCGCTGGTGGCCAAATCGATTAAAAATTTATTCAGTGCAATAATTTCCTCATCGTTACATTCTTTTAAATCAAAAAGGGTTTCAGGATTTTTATATTTTGTTGAAAACAGCAACAGGTATTTTGCCATCGCAAATAAGGTATTTACCTGTATTGCCACTTTATTTTCAGGAAAACGAATGTTGTACATGCTGACCGCTTCAAGACCCAGCCGGAGCGATTCATTTGTATTTCCCATTTTTAAATAAAGGGAGGAATGGATGTAATAAACCATCAGCTTATCGAACCTGGTTTTTGAATTTTGCAGCAGTTGCTTAAAATAATATTCTGCCTGAGCCGGATTGTCGTTTAGGTATTCACATTCACCAAGTTCTTTTAAAACGTTGTATGTCAAATCATAATGTTCGTTCCAGTTAAATTTGCCTAATAAGTTTTTGGCCACAGTCAGAAAATGAACGCCCAAACTATATGAAGTTGAATCTTTGGCTTTTTTACCTGCAATTAAACAAAGTTCTGCAATTCTTAACTTTTCTTCTTGGTTTTCAATAAGATGAAAACTAAGTACAAAATGGTTTAAGACCTCAAAAATATCGTCGAGCAATTGCTGTTTATTTCTGTTTTGAATGAGCAAACGGCCAATCTTCAAATGTACATTCGGACGTTCACTAACCTGAATTAAATTATAGGCAGCCTGTTGTACTTTGTCGTGGGAGAAAGTAAACTGAACACTTTTTACCTGATAAAACAATTCATTTTCTGACTGAGTTTGGTTTGTACTCAGGGCCAGCGCTCTGTAACTTGTGTCAACCGGATTTAAATAACCTCCTTTTATTGCAGGTTTTAAATCGGTATAAACCTTGGGAGGCGTGTTTCCGATGATATCCGAAAGATCGGCTAAACCAAACGTATTTCCCAAAACTGCCGCGTATTGCAATACTATCTGTGTACGGTCTGGAAGATCAATTAACCCACTGGTCATCAAATCAACTACATTATCGGTATATTGCAGTTTGTCAATTTCATACTGACTCCAAACCCATTTTTTAACCGGATGCGCTTTTACCAGTTTTCTTTCGTAAAGCGATTTGAGAAAGCTGTGAATAAAAAAAGGATTTCCCTTGGTTTTGGCAAAAACATGCCGGCCAAGTTCATTGGCCTCACTATTTTCCATGCCAAATGAATCGGCTGTAATCTGGCATGTTGTTTCCTGATTTAAAGGATTCAGGTGAATATTTTTGATAATTCCGCTATATTCACCAATTTGCTTCAGGGTAATAAACAACGGGTGCCCTTTATCAACCTCATTATCACGGTAAGAACCAATTATCAGAATGCTGTTTTCGCGCGGATTTTCCAGAATCCGTTTTACCAGGTTCAGCGAGGGCAGGTCGGCCCACTGAAGGTCGTCAAGAAAAATAACCAGTGGACTTTCTGTTGTGCTGAATGCATAAATGAAATCGAGCAATACCATGTTAAACCTCGATTCCTGTTCTGCCGGTTGCAATTTCGGAACAGGGGCTGTTTTTTCAATTATTAACGAAAGCTGAGGAATAACGTCGGTAATCAGCCTGGCATTTTCGTCTAAAACTGAAGAAATACGTCCTTTCCAGGCAGCTACTTTTTCATCGGATTCAGATAAAAGATTTTTAATGAACTCTTTTATAGCCTCAATAAAAGCATAGTAAGGAATATCTTTTTTGAACTGGTCGAATTTTCCGCTGATGAAAGTCCCGTGCTGCTGAATAATAGGAAATTTCACGTGTTTTATCAATGCCGACTTTCCCACTCCAGAATAACCGGCCACCAAAACCAGCATCGATTTTGTGCGATTCAGATTTTTGAAATACCCCAGCAATTCTTCGGTTTCGTTTTCACGGCCATATAATTTCTGGGTTTGTTTATATTGTCTGAAAATATCGTTTGCACCTGCCTTAAATCCATCAATTTGAATTTTTGATGTGAGATGTATTTTAATTAACTCCAAATCAGCTTTCAATCCGGCTGCACTCAGGTACCGCTCATCCGGATCTTTCGCTATCAGCTTAAATACAATTTGTTCGAACTCTTTCGGCAGGTCAGGCAGTAGATTGGTTAACGGAATTGGTTTTCTTGATAAATGAAAGTGAATCACCTCGAGCGGATCAGTAGAATCGAACGGAGGTTTCCCGGCCAGCAATTCGTAAATTAAAATTCCGAATGAATAAAAATCGCTGCTGTACCTTACTGAATAAGCAGTTCGCCCAGTCTGTTCAGGAGAAATATAAGTTAGCGTTCCTTCAACTTTATCGATGTTTGGCACCTCGTTGTTCTCAGCGTAAAGATTGGAAGAAATTCCAAAATCAAGCAGTTTTATTTGCCCGTCGCCGGTTATCATCAAATTTCCCGGGTGAATGTCTTTATGAATCACTCCGTTTAAATGTAAATACTGAAGTATTCCGGCAAGTTGGATGGCCAGGTCGAGAACTTCAATGTAATTCAGCTTCTTTTTGAACAGATAATCTCTCAAGTTTTTACCGTCAATAAATTCCTGAACCAGCGCAGCCGTTTTTCCATCGAAAAAAAAATCAAAAACCTTTGGTATTCCGGAATGATCGAGTCCTTTCAAAATGTCATATTCATGACCTAGTTTTGAAATTCGGGCTACATCTTCGCTAAATAAAACAGATTGTTTTATAATTACCTGCCTGCCATCTGAAATGCGGCTGGCAAGTGAAATTTCATAATGTTCGTTTCTGCTGATAGATTTCAAAAACCGGTATTCATTATGAAGTGTTACATTTACCGTAGTTTTCATTTATCATTTTTTTGTATTGAAAGCAAGCCATAATGCCATAAATTATTTTCGAGGGCCTCGAACTGTTTAATCGAACCAAACTGGTTCCCGTGATTAACTTTATTTCTAATACCGATGGTTTTCAGGAAGATGCCAAGGCGCCACAACCTTGTTGACATTGAATGCAGCCTGCGTAGCGAAGGCCGTGTAAACCGGGTGATATCCTCTATATTAAAATTGATGAATCCACACTGCATGGCATTACTGCGATGTTCCTCAACCGTGTCAATATCTCTTATCGACCAGCCGTTCAACCAGTCGTGGAGCAGTTTTTCACCAT
>JAZBNQ010000138.1:0-8168 GCA_036350775.1 Mariniphaga sp. | reverse complement strand
GTGTAAATAATAATGAATACCAGCGTTCCAATGCCGATAACTTCCATAAATGCAAGTCCTGAAATAGCAAACATGCCCAGCGCCATGCCTGCCGAACCAACAATTAGAAGCGGTTTGCGGCCCCATTTGTCAACGGTAAAAATGGCCACTACCGTAAAAATTACGTTGACCAGCCCCATGATTACCGTTTGCATTAGCGAGGCATCTTTCGCAGCACCCATACTTTCAAAAATGCGCGGCGCATAATACAGGGCTACGTTAATTCCCACAAACTGTTGAAATATCGAAAGCAGAATTCCTATAAAGATTACTTTTTTCCCGAAAGAAAATAGTTTGGCTGATGTATGGTGTTGTAAACTCCTTTTAATATCGGCCATAATTTTTTCAGCTAACTGAGGCCCGTTTATGCGGGTCAGAATTTTTAAGGCTTCGTCGTCGCGTTTTGTAAGTGAAAGGTAGCGAGGAGTTTCGGGCACAAAAAGCAGCAGAATGCCAAATAATCCGGCGGGAATGGTTTCTGAAAGGAACATTCTGCGCCACCCGATTTCGTTAATCCATTCGATGGTCTGGCCGCTGGCAATTCCCCAGTTTACGAAATAAACCACCAACATTCCGAAAATTATGGCAAACTGGTTAAGCGAAACCAGTTGCCCGCGGATTTTTGCCGGGGCAATTTCGCCAATATACATGGGGCAGGCTGCCGAGGCAAGGCCTACACCTATTCCTCCCATTAACCTGTAAAAATTAAACATGAGCAGCAGTCCAATAGTAGGGTCGCCTTTTTGAAAAAACAGAAATTCGGGATAGCCCGAACCCAGTGCCGAAAAGAAAAAAAGTATTGCCGCAAATAGCAGCGTTTTTTTTCTTCCGAATTTCGAGGCCAGG
The DNA here is from genome assembly GCA_036350775.1 of Mariniphaga sp. Taxonomy (GTDB): domain Bacteria; phylum Bacteroidota; class Bacteroidia; order Bacteroidales; family Prolixibacteraceae; genus Mariniphaga. The sequence goes on along the minus strand of JAZBNQ010000138.1, from coordinate 7,283 downwards.
ATTCCTGAAATCAATCCCCCAATGATGCAGCCAATTAGCGCACTCGAAATGGTTAATCCATGTATAAGGGTGCTCAGGCCCTGGCTGTCGATGAGATATGCCTGAATTGATTTTTCGGCCCCTGAAATTACGGCCGTATCGTAGCCAAACAATAAACCGCCCAGCGTGGCAACAACCGTAACGGCAAGAACATAAATCCTGTTGTTTTTCATTGAGTTGAAGATGTTGTTTTTAATAGAAAAAGAAAAAATGAAATCAAAAATTAAGCCTGACCTCTATCCAAAAGGCCAGGCTTTGTTACGAAAAATGAAACTAAGTGCTATGCCTTATAATCAAATGTACCAGTTAATCAACTGTTCAAGCATTTCCTGTTTGCCGCTTATTTGTTTCGGCTCGCCAGCTTCTCTAGCAATTTCGCGAAGGTCTTCCAGTGAAAGCTTACCGGCTTCAAAATCGGCGCCTTTTCCGGAGTCGAATGATGCGTAACGGTTTTTGCGCAGTTTCAGGTAATCCGATTCCGTCAGGATTTTATCAGCTACCAGCAGTGCCCGCGCAAAAATGTCCATTCCCGAAACGTGAGCTATAAAAATGTCTTCCAGGTCGGTTGAATTTCTGCGGGTTTTCGCATCGAAGTTGATGCCGCCGGTTTTAAAACCGCCTGCCTGCAGAATTTCCAGCATGGCTTCGGTTACCTCATAAATATTGGTTGGAAATTCGTCGGTATCCCAGCCATTCTGGTAGTCGCCCTTGTTGGCATCAATTGACCCCAGCAACCCGGCATCGGCAGCCATGCGGAGGTCGTGCGCGAAGGTGTGGCCAGCCAGAGTAGCATGATTCACCTCAACGTTCAGTTTGAAATCTTTGTCGAGCCCAAAATGGCGCAGGAACCCGATTACAGTTTGCGCATCGTGATCGTACTGGTGTTTTGTTGGTTCCATGGGCTTGGGTTCAATCAGGAAAGTACCTTCAAAACCTTGTTTGCGACCGTAGTCGCGTGCCATAGTCAGCATTTGTGCCAGGTGTTCAATTTCCCGTTTGGTGTCGGTATTGTGCAGGGTCATGTAGCCTTCGCGCCCACCCCAGAAAACATAGTTTGAACCGCCCAGTGCAATGGTTGCATCAATAGCATTTTTAAGCTGCGTTGCAACATTTGTTAATACATTGAAGTCGGGATTGGTTGCCGCGCCGTTCATGTAACGCGGATCGGAGAATACATTGGCCGTTCCCCAAAGGAGTTTTACGCCCGAGGCTTCCTGCTTTTGTTTGGCCAATTCTACCATTTTTTCCAGACGTTTTTCAATTTCGAACACCGTACCGTCGCCCACAACATCCGTATCGTGGAAACAGTAAAACGGAATGTTCATTTTTGTAATGAACTCGAATGCGGCATCCATGCGTTCTTTTGCAGCATCCATCACATCGGATGCACCATCCCAGGGAAAAATTTGTGTTCCCGGACCAAACGGGTCTCCTCCTGTACCGCAGAAGGTGTGCCAGTAAGCCACTGCAAAGCGCAAGTGATCTTTCATGGTTTTACCTCCAACCACTTTGTTTTCGTCGTACCACTTGAATGCAAGTGGATTTCTTGATTCAGGGCCTTCGTACTTTACCTGTCCAAGGCCTTTGAAATACTCTTTGTTTCCGATTAATACTTCCATTTTTAATTTATTATTTGTGAATGATTATAGATTATCTTAATGCGTTATCCAGTTCAGTTTTCCAGTTGTTGTATGCATTCTGATATTCAGCTTTTTTGTTTGCATCCGGTTCTACGGTTTCCATTTTGGTAAGGTTCGCAAAAGCTTCTTTTACTGATGCATAATAGCCCGAACCGATTCCGGCACCGCGCGCAGCACCCACCGATCCATCGGTGTTGTACAACTCAATGGTAGCGCCTGTAACGCCGGCCAGCGTGTCGCGGAATACCTGACTGAGAAACATATTTGCTTTTCCTGCGCGGATGACCTTGGCATCAATTCCGGTGTTTTGCATTATTTCCATACCATATTTGAATGAAAAAACAATTCCTTCCTGCGCTGCCCTTAGCAAATGCTCTTTTCTATGAATATTGAAGTTGATTCCATTAAAAACTGAACCGATGTTCCGGTTGTTCAGCACGCGTTCGGCTCCGTTACCGAAGGGCAAACTGGTTAAGCCTTTTGAACCGATGGGAACTTCTGCTGCCAGTTGGTTCATTTCTTCATATGACAGGCTTTCACCTACCAGCCTTTTTAGCCATGCATTGAGAATGCCCGTTCCATTGATGCAGAGAAGTACACCCAATCTCGGATTTTCTGATGAATGATTCACATGGGCAAAGGTATTTACGCGCGATTGGGGATCGTACTTAATTTCGTCACTTACACCGTAAACCACGCCCGACGTACCTGCTGTGGCCGCAATTTCTCCCGGATTCAGTACATTCAGCGAAAGCGCGTTGTTGGGCTGGTCACCGGCGCGGTAGCTTACTTTTGTTTTGGGCGAAAGTCCCAGTTCTGCCGCTACTTTCGGGTTGAGTTGTGCCTGCACCGCAAAAGTGGGCACAATTTCAGGAATGATTTCTTTGGAAAAACCATAGGTTTCGAAAAGCGAATCTGAAAGACTGTTTGCTTTGAAATCCCACATTATCCCCTCGGAAAGTCCGCTCACCGTGGTCTGGATTTCACCGGAGAGTTTTAGGGCAATGTAATCGCCGGGAAGCATGATTTTGTAAACCTTTTCGAAAAGCGCCGGTTCGTTTTCTTTTACCCACTTTAATTTAGAGGCGGTAAAATTGCCCGGCGAGTTGAGCAGGCTGGAAAGGCAGCGTTGCGCACCAATTTCTTCAAACGCTCTGTCGCCAATAGCCGCAGCCCGGCTGTCGCACCAGATTATGGACGGACGAATTACTTCGTGGTTTTTGTCCACCATAACCAATCCGTGCATCTGGTACGAAATGCCAATGGATTCAATTTTCTCCGGGTTTACCCGCGATTCGTTCAGCACATCGGCCAACGCCCGTTTCAGGTTTTTCCACCACAATTCCGGTTCCTGTTCGGCCCATCCGGCCTGGTGGGCGGTTATCTGCATTTCTTCTTTGGGATAAAACGAAGAGGCCACACAATGGCCGTTTTCTCCGTTCACCAACGAAACTTTAACCGATGAACTGCCGATGTCGAATCCAAGTAGATACATGATATTTAATGTTTTATGTTTTTATTGTCAATTGAACTGTTCTGTTCTGGTATGCTTTCAAAAGTAAATGCAAATTACCGGCTTTCAAAATAGAAAAAAATGTTTTATAACATGTTTTTAAGAAGCCGTTATTTCAAAGAAGAGAACGGTTTCTTTACAGCGACGATCGTAACTTCAGTACAGTTGGCACTTCAAACCGCATAAACTCCCCGGTTGATACAAATTCGGCGGCTTTTTGGCCCATCAGTTCAAAATCGGTGGAAATAACTGTAATGCCATTTTTAACGTACTTTTTCATGGGGGTATCGTTGTAGGAAATGACACCTACATCGCGGCCAGGTTCAAATGTTTTTTCGGAGCACTGGTCCAAAAATCCTGCAAGGGTGCGGTCACTCACCAAAAAATAAAGTGCTCCTTTTTTTATTTTGAATTCTTCCTCATTAAATATCACAACATGTTTTAGCCCAAATTCAGTACAAAATTTTTTGAAATAATTAATTGAATCTTTGGGATGATAAGTAAACGACGGATAATATAAAATGAATTCCTTATATCGGGCAATTTTTTCAAGGTTTGCTGCCAGGCAATCGTAAACCGGCTGTCCGAAATTTTGAAAAACGGCTGAATGATTGCCGGATGTATGAATTTTCCAATCGATTATGAGCAATTGTTCAGCAGGTATTTTTTTGATAATTCCGGGGATTTTAACGTGGTCGAAATTCATTATAATGTACTTACTGTATTTTCCAAGGCTTTCAAGCACAATCTTCTCAAAATGGTTGATATTGTAATGGTGAAAGTGCAGATCGACGCTGATGTTTTTTGGAAGATGTTTCAGAAACGAACCGTAAAGCACTTCTTTGTACGCTTTAAACGTGTCAAGAAACAGGAAGACTTTTGTAATTTTCCGGGTGACAAAATAGCCGCGGTTAGGCACCGATTCCACTACACCGCGCTTTTTAAGTTCGGCATAAGCTTTAAAAACAGTGTCACGCGAAAGGTTACTCTCCTTCATTATCTGGTTCACCGAGGGCAGCATTTCTCCGGCTTTCAACTGGTTCCGGCTGATCGCATCTAAAATGGCATCTACCAGTTGCTGGAATTTTAACGTATTGGAATTATTATCAACAATAAATTTCAAATCAGTCATATTTTTTGTTTACCGGAATGGCATCCGTTCTGTTCTGTTCTACAAAACTAAAAATTAATATGAATGATAAAAAACAATAGATGAAACAATATTGCGTTAATAGAAAAGGATAAGGGAAAAGTTACATTTTCAGAGTGGTTAAGTTTGGTCAGCATTACTTCTTATTAATTGTAGTAACTTGTTCCTTATCCTTTTTTAATGGCCTAAAGGTAAAAGATAATTTCCAAAATCAAAAATCAATTTTTAACTTTCGCAAAATCAAAAAACCAAAAAAATGATACGTGATTTAATCATTAAAAACCGCAGTTACCGCAGGTTTGATTTTTCGGTTAAAATTGAAGTTGCGCAGATAGAAAAATGGATTGACCTGGCCCGGCTTTCACCCAGTGGCCGTAATATGCAACCGCTTAAATATGTGGTTTCTACCAGCGAAAAAATCAACAACCTTATTTTTCCTAACCTGGGCTGGGCGGGTTACCTGAAAGAGTGGAGTGGACCTGATGAGGATGAGCGTCCGGTGGCTTATGTAGCTGTTTTGCTGGACAAATCGCTGGCTGAAAATTATTACTGTGACGATGGCATTGCCCTTCAAAGTATTTTACTGGGCGCTGTTGAAGATGGTTTTGGGGGTTGTATTATTGGCTCGGTAAATAAAAGTAAAGTGGCTAAAATTTTGAATCTCCCGGGAAATCTTGAGATTTTATATATGTTGGCACTTGGCAAACCATCCGAAAAAGTGGTACTTGAAACGGCTGAAAACGGGGAGATTAAATACTGGCGCGATAAAGATGAAGTACATCACGTGCCCAAACGTCCATTAAAAGAGTTAATTGTTAAAACCGTATAAAAAGATAGGGGCTGCCAAAATTCTGACAACCCCTTCATTTTTGTTTAACCTAAAAATTAACCTCTTATAAAAAGTGCTTTTATAATATGCGATGCTACTTTTGGATTTTCTTTTAACCGGCGTGTGGAATAATTGAACCACTGTTTTCCGAACGGCACATAAACCCGCATTTTATGCCCACGGTCGATAATGGACTGCCGTAGTTCCGGGGTTACACCATAAAGCATCTGAAATTCGTACATATTCCCGGGAACCTGATACTTTTCAATGAGTTTGTATGAATTTTCTACCAAATACTGGTCGTGCGTGGCAATGCCCACATAGATTTTGTTTTTGAAAAGAAATTCCAGGTCGTTAAGAAAATGTTCCCGAACTTCGTCGTATTTTTTGTAAGCGATTTTTTCCGGTTCAATGTAAATTCCCTTGCATAACCTGTAGTTTAAAGGGGTATTTTCTGTGTGCAATGCTAAAAGCGATTCCAGATCAGAAAGGGTGCGGCGCAAATATGCCTGAACAACCAAACCAACATTTTCAGGAAATTCAGCATGTAATTTTCTGAACAATTCAATTTCGCGATCTACACACTGCGAATCTTCCATATCAATGCGGATAAAGCTATTTTTAACGGCAGCAAGTGAAACAACTTCCCGAATATACCGGTAACAAGCTTCTTCATCGATTAACAACCCGAACATGGTTGGTTTTAAAGAAAAGTTTCCGGAAATATTTTCAGACGTAAAACACGCTATAATTTGCAGATATTGGTTTTTATTCGTTTCGGCCTCTTCAAGTGTTTCTATAAATTCGCCCAGCAAATCAATCGTTACTTCAATATTCTGTTGATTTAAAAGCTTCGATGCCAGTAACCCTTCTTCAATGGTTTCGCCGGCAATGTAACGCCTCGAGAAAACCCAAACCAGCTTTTTAGGCATATAGGGTAATATATTTGCAATCATTTTGTTCAACATTCTACGTTTTAACGTTCTTAATTAAATTTTAGAATAACGTAAAAATACAACCTGAGGCAGGTTTATTTCAATGATGTTTATCAGTGGTAACTTATGATTTTCCACAGGTTTTATATGAAAGGATTTGATTGATAGAATTATAAAAAAAGTGACATTTACCCCTGTTGCTTTACTTTGAAAAAATTATCTTTGCGCGACTGAAGACGAAATTAAATTTGTAATATAAAATGAAAGGATCATCATTAATTGTTTCTGTTTTAGCTTTAGTAGCTGTTGCAATTTTATATGTTTTGTATTTCACACAAAGCAATATAACGGGTGAAACACCTAACGAAAAAGAAACCGCATCAAGTGTAAATGGCTCATTTAAAATTGCCTACGTAAAAGCTGATTCGGTAATACTGAACTATGAACTGGCGCAGGACCTGCACGACGACTTCACCAAAAAGCAGGAAGCATATAATAGTGAGTTTGGAACAAAACGTCAGTCGTTTGAACGGGAGGCTGCCGCTTTTCAGGAAAAACTGCAGCGTGGTGGATTTCTTACTGAACAGCGTGCTATCCAGGAACGGGATCGTCTTGTTGGAAAAGAACAGGAAATATTACAGCTCGACCAGGATCTTTCAGGGAAACTGGCGGAATTACAGGCTACTAACAATAAACAAATTTTAGATAGTCTTTTAAATTACCTTGAAGAATACAACAAAAACAAAAAGTACGATTATATTATTAACGGAGCTGAAATACTTGTGGGAAATGAAGCCCACAACATTACTGCAGAAGTTTTGAAAGCTATGAATGAGCGTTATACCAGTACGAAATAATTTGGCACCAGTTTATATGAATCCGGGTTATTCCCGGTTTTTTTTTGCTTAAATTGCACCTTTTGCATATTTAATAAAGGTCATGTTTGCAAATAATTACCTGAAAAAGAATGCAGTCCCCGTTTTATTGCCTGAATCTCCAGCTTTAAATCTAAGTATTACTGTGGTGATTCCCTGTTACCGCGAACCTGAGATTATTAAAACTCTGCAATCCCTTTTTTCATGCCGCTTGCCTGATTCAGGTATTGAAGTTATCCTTTTAATCAATCATTCGGAAATCGCTCCTGAAACAGTAAAAATCCAAAACAGGAAAACAAAAG
>JAZBNQ010000137.1:0-3914 GCA_036350775.1 Mariniphaga sp. | reverse complement strand
CAGGAAAACCTTCCACCAGGGCATGGGCATGTAATCCACACCATCGGTCATGGTAACTGCCGGGGTTGGCCGGTTTCCATCGGCGCCAAACACCCGCTCGATGTATTTGGAATAAACAAAATACCCAATAATTAAAATGACGATTGAAATAAGTAGTGTAACCATAATTCAGATTTTAATGCTAAATATAATGGGTATAAAATTATTCTTTTAATATTTGATTTGCATGACGGACAAACAATCCCCGCATATCGTTTTGATAAGTTTTTAGAATATTTTCGCCTAAACTGTTGTAATCTCCGCATTTGTACAAAGCACGGGCTAATATAATTTCGCGTAATGCTCTTGTTCTTTTTGGGTAAGAGGAATTTTTTACGGGGTTCGGACCTTTACCGTTATTATCCAGTTCAGTAAGGGCATCGTTTAAAGTGAGCATGGCGTGGCCTTGCATGCCCGGTTTTTGTAAAAGTTTGGCAAGTGGTTCGGCCGCAGATTGATCTGCAATTTTTTCCAGTACCAAAGCAAGCGAACGGTGATGGGATAAGGTAACTCCTGAATCCAGTTTTTCTGTCAGTTCAAGAAGTTTTGGCAGGACCAATTTATCTCCACTGTAGCCAAGTGCCAGAATTACCGCATCAATGGGAGTTGGCAGGTGAGCAAAATCAGCCATTGAACCCTGATATATTTTTTCATCCCAGCCGGAGAAGTTTTCCAATTCAGCCAGCAGGGTGGGTATTCCTTCTTTTTCCCCACACATTCCTAAAACCTGCGCGTAAAGAAGTTTGCTTTTTCCTGTAGATTTTGCATATTCCGTTTTGAGAAGCGGCAGTGCTTTTTCTTTATGCGAAAGAATTAGGGCCAAAGGCTTCCCTGCACTTTCCGGATTTGTTGCTTTTCCGTATAACTGGATGGCCTGGTAAATTTGTTCATCAGAAACAGGGAATGAATCTTCGAGATGTAAAACAGAATCGGGTATATTTCCTTTTTCTATCAAAATTTTCTGTAATTCTTTAATATTGATTTTTCTTGGCTGAACCTCGTTGGTAACAGCCAGCATTGCAGCAACACCTGCGGCATATCCCTGATTGGCCAAATCGAGTTGCATCCGAACCATTGCAGATGCATCTCTTTCCATGCTAATTCCGAGCCCGGTTACCAAAATACCTTCCAATTTTTTGGGCAGAAGACTTCGGTAGGGTGTAAAACAGGTACCTCCGGGAGCAGGTTGATTCTGTTTCCTCGAAATACTGTCGTGTGGCAACAGTGCAAAATAAGGTGAACTGGGATATCCGTGAGAATCATAAGAACTACTTGAGATCACAATCACATCTGGAAATGTTCTGCCTGAGACTTGATCGAGATAATTTAAAACATAATCGCCAACAATTCTTTTTCTTTCGCGGTTCTGGATAATAGGAACGGCATCATAGATATTTTCTGAAGCTTTGGTTATGTGCACACTTACCAGTGAACGCCAAACATCTGTCATATCAGACTCATCAACAAGCAAATAGTCGCTGTTGTAATAATTTCCGGTTAGTGGTCGCGACGAAAAACCAGTTCCCTGAAGTGCAATATCATTATTTTCGATGTCACCGTACATGTAATCAGCGCCTGCTGCAATGGCTACTTCGGCGCTTCCTGTTGCATCAATTACCACTTTGGCTGTAACAACACCTCGTCCTTGCGGAGTGCAAACCACAGCACCTTTTACTACATTGTTTTGGGTATATGCACCGCACCCAAGAGCTCCAAACCAAATATCACCGCCAACTTTTTCTATTTCTGAACGGTACCATTCCATTTTGGGTTCAGCATTACCTTCGGGAAAAGGAACTTCTGCTGCAAAGCCTATTTCTTGTCCGTGCCAGGGTTTTCCAATTAACCCAAGTGTTCCGATTCCACCAAGACCTTCCAGATATTCAACAACCAGCACTTTCATTCCCCACCAACCTGCAGCAATGGCAGCCGGAGCTCCTGTTGTGCCTCCTCCAATAACAATTACATCATAGTCAGCCAGAACAGGTATGTTTATTTCGGGACACTCTATTGTTTCTGCCACCATATCTACAGGCCTTAATCCGTGTAAAATTTCTTTAATATCTCCGGTTGATTTTTTTTTGAAAGATGTGTTTTTAAATGAAATACTTTTTGGTTTCTCCATCTGTTGTGCCATGTGTGCTGCTTCCAGGCCAATTATTTCGGCAATTCCGGTCATAGCGGCCGGTTTTAAAAGCGAATCGGCGACAGCACGCGGGATATCAGCACTGCCATTTAAAATGAACAGGTTATTGAAATCTTTTGTCTGAAAATGTTCCAGTACAGAAGCTTTGTTGTTGCTCCAGTCATTAGCGCTTTTCTTACAAATAATGGGGTCGGGAGGAATATGGAAAAGTGATTCCGACGCCCTGAGTTGCCCATTTGTATAGGTTTTTTCTCTGGCGATTTGTTCTGCTTTTGCAAAAGATGGAAACTGAAGATCAAACATCGGAATATTCAGGCTGCGTTCAATGTAATTCGGGTTATCATCATCTTTACCAGGCATAACAATTATCCGTTTAAATTCAATTTCCTTTCCATTCCATTCGCGCGCTTTTGCCCCAGCCATACGTCCGACCCAGGCACGGTCAGTGGCGTCAATAATTATTTTTGCTGTAATTGCCTGTCGTCCACTTCTGTTTGCAATAATTACACCGGCAGGATTGTCGTTGGCATCTCTCAAAACATCTGTAACAAAAGAGCCAAATACAAAATCAATGTTTTCATCAATTAGAGCCTGATTTAATGTAGCTTTTACCTTTAATGGCGTTACCTGCTTTTCAGCACCAAATATTTTATTTTCAAGCAGGGTATATAATTTTCGATTTTCATCTATTTTCAACCTAAGCGTTGCGCACATATCTTCTCCCAAATATGGGCGGGGAGCAACCAAAAATACTTTGGCACCATTTCGCGCTGAAGAAACCGCAGCAGCAACTGCCGCTACTGTACCTCCTATAATTACAACATCGACATTTTTAACAATGGGTATATTTCGAGCAGATTGACTTACATGCTGATTAGGCAAATCTTGGCTGGTACTTGTTTGTATGGAAAAAACAAGAAATAGGATGGAAAGTATTGTTGAAAAAATGATTCTCATACCTGTGAATTTTCAATTTGTTCTTATAAATATTTTAGAGCAATTAAATACAAAAACGGATAAATACAAAATAAATTTGAAACGATAATTCTTCTTGCTAAAATGTTCTGAATTCAAAAAATCAGGCCCGGGTCATATTATTTGCTAAACGCTTTTGTGGCAGATTGGCGCCTTCATCCCTTAAAGTAGAAATCAGCATTGCGGTGTCTAAATCATTTGCCGGCTGACCGGTTTTAATTGACTGAACTGCTGCTGTTCCTGCTGCCTGACCCATCATCGAAGCTGCCGGCTGCACCCTTATTGACCCGTGAACTTTTATGTCGCTTGAATTGCACCTTCCTGCTACCCAAAGATTTGCCCATCCTTTGGGAACTAATATTGAATATGGAATACCAAAATATTCCCCCTGTTTCAATCTACCCGTTTCATTGTATTCCTTTTTGAAACGATTGAATTCTTCCAAGGAATCATTGTATGCATGTATATCAACGGATTTGTTAAATATTCCAATCTGATCAGGAAATTCGCGTTTAGAAATGTAATCATCAAAATTTAACTCATACTCTCCAAGAATTCTCCGTGATTCACGGACGCCCATAACAGAAGCGGTTGTAGCATGTTCAACATTTTCGAAACCCGGAACATATTTTTTATAAAAAGACAAATATTCTTTTGCTATCTTTCTTCCCAACATCATCCCTTTTGTCAAACTTTCGCACCTTAACGAATTAAGGTTATACACATGTCCGCCATTCAGGTATCCAATTGTATT
>JAZBNQ010000136.1:0-18360 GCA_036350775.1 Mariniphaga sp. | reverse complement strand
GTGACTCAGCTGGGGCTCGAACCCAGGACCCCATCCTTAAAAGGGATGTGCTCTACCAGCTGAGCTACTGAGTCATCCTTATGTCTCCTTTGTTTGTCAAAGGCGGGTGCAAAAGTAATACTTATTTTTTTTCAGGCAAACCCGGCACGGTTTTTTTCCCGAAAAATTTCATTTCTTAAATTTCATGCCGTAAATACTTATTAAAACGTTTTCTGAAAACCTTTATTTTACAGTATTATCGAGGGGAATCCCCAGCCTTTCATATAAATTTTTACGGGCTGCTTTATCTTTTTTCAGAATATTATGAGCGTGTTGTGCTACTTCTTTGGCAACTTTTCTGGGCACAACTACAACACCGTCGCCATCGGCAACCACCACGTCGCCGGGACAAACCAGCACACCGCCAATATCAACCGGACGGTTTACCGATTCCAGTTCGTTACGCCCGGGTCGGATACCACGCCCTTTTTTACGCAGGTAAAGTGGCACTTTTTGCAATGCAATTTCGTCGGTATCACGTGAGCTGGCATCGGTTACCACACCAACTGCGCCAAGAGAAACCCAGTACAAAATATTGTTGGAACCGATTGAACCAATGTCCCGGTCTTCCACATCATCGAGCACCACCACCGAGCCGGGTTGGATAACCTGCGCAAAAGCTTCAGTTGACCAGGTGCTGTAAAAATGCCCTTCCCATGCAGCAAAATCTTCTCCCGGTTCAGGCCGGTCGGGCCGTTGCGTAGGAACATACCGTGCTGTTACTGCAATGCCACGAATGATGTGCGACATGTTTTGAGTATCCACCCAATCGGGGTGAATTTCAGTGCTTACGAGACCGGTATTGGGCAATCCAACCATGTCCATGCCATCTGAAACATCAGCCACGCGCAGGCCTTCATACAGTTTTAATAATTCGGCATTTTCGTCTTCTGAATAAGACTGGGTTTCGATAAAATTGATGCCCCTGGCAATTTCTTCGGGTGTTTGTGCTCCAACAGAAATTGTCGAAATAAAAAACAATACAATAAATAAAACATTCAAATTTCTCTTCATGGTTATAATGATTTAGGACGAACGATAGAAATTTAATATCTGTAAAAATCGCTGATTGAAAAAATTCTTATCCTTTCGTAAACGGAAGTGAAGAGTGATGCAGATTGATTTTTAAACGATTTTCAGAATCCCTGAAGTATCCGAAAGTATATTCAACCTTTACAATAATCCCTTTATAATCAGAAAAATAATAATTACCCATAACCACAGCATAATCTTCCATACTAATAACACCCGCATTTTCAAAACGTACATTTTCCCAGGGCTGAAGGGCAAATCCTTTATCTTCAGGAAAATCCGGATTGTCGCCAACAAAATAGGAAAGAGCACTTTCAGCATTTAACCGAAACTGTTGCTCACTTGCCTTGGTAGGTTTAAAAAGAACTGTTCCTTCCTGATAGCCATACAACTCTTCTACCAGGTTTTTAGCCACTAATTTATAATCGCCTTTTTCAAGGAAGACCTTTCCGATTTTTACAATTCTATCGGCCCATATTTTTTGTGCCTTTTCAATTTCAACTATTCCAATATTCTTTTTCATAGCACATATTTTTAAAATCACAGCTAAAATAACAAATCTAATTTAACTTGTGCTCCAACAATTGCTTCACCTGCTCCACTGCCATTTTTTTGGCAATTATTTTTTTATTTTCATCCAGGACATAAATGCCGGGAGTTTTACGTCCATCGTACAAAATTTTAAAACGTGAAACATGGTGCTCATCCCAAACATTTATCCAGTCGAACATATTGTGTTCGGACAGAAATTCAGTCCATTCCGCTTTATTGTCCATCGAATAAATCGCAAAAACCTCCAGTCCTTTATCTTTAAAAATTTGGTAAACATCGGCATATAACCGGGGAACAAAAACATTACAGTGCGAACAATTGGGTTCGTAAATTAAAACCAGCGTATATTTTGCATTAATCTGATGAAGATTTATATATTCACCATCAAAGTTTTCGAGAGTAAGGTCTGGAGCAGTTTTTCCAATGAGGTTGTGCTCTAAAAACAACACATTATCACGTATCTTTTCCAACGATTCATCCGACGCCCAGAATGCTTCGCCCGACAGGTAATATTTTTTTGCAATGTCCACAAAAAGGGCGTCCATTCCCATGATGTTGCTGTTAATGGCACTGTTGAGAAAATACGAAGTGGCAAACTGAAAAATTCGCGGATGTGGTTTTACCTCTTCAATAAAACGAAAAACCGGGACTTTTACCGAATCGTAGTTTTGGTAGAGGACTTTTGTAAACCAGGTTTCCAGTTTTTGTTTGAAAAAAGGAGTGTATAAAAAACGCTCATCGGTATAATCAAAATTGTCCCAAAAATGCCTCTGCTGGTGGTAAAAACGGGCAAGAAGCAAAAGCGAATCGTTATTTTGCACTTCCCCCGGTAAAGATGAAACGTCAAGCGTTTGAACGTAATTTGATTTTACAAATTTGGCAAGAAATGAATTTGGAAGATCATTTTCCAGTTTATCCCAGTAATTGTGCAATTGTGAAGTGAGGCCAGCCAATTCTTTCTGCAATTGAACTTTTTCTTCAGAGGAAGCCGTTTCCATTTGTTTCCTGATTTCGGCACTTTTTTGCTGAAGATTTCCGAGAAAACCGGTGTATTCAAAAAACGCTTCGGTTTCTTCCGAACCGGTTGCCTGAACAGATGAACTACTAAATGTTGTATTTTTTATTGAAAGCTGCTGGTCATTACCCAAAAGAAAATCGAAATGGTTATTTTCATCCAGGTAAATTTTGTACAAACCCTGGGGCAAAAGCGAATCGGCTGCAAACACTCCCCGCCCCTGTTCATCAAACCGGATGGTATCTTTGGCATAAATATTTCCCAAATAATAGTTGGCCAGAAAAACCTCTTTCCCGGCAGCAGAATTTAGTTCCACTTCCAACCTGAAATTCTGCCCGAAAACCAAAAGCGGCAAAAATAAAACCAGTAAAAAAAAACTTTTTATCATTAGCTTCTAAAACTCATTTTTGCTGAAAATATTTGGCCAAAAATAAAGTTTATTGTTTAAAATGCGATTGAAATCCGTAAATTCAGATAGATTCAGTAAATTCACCCGACTTGAAAAAAACAAAAATGCTTTCAATAAACATCCCGGTTTATAACATATTAGTTTCCGAATTGGTTTGGCAACTTAAAAAACAATTTGACCAGCTTGCACTCGATGTTGAAATCCGGATTTATGACGATGGCTCGGAAGAAGCTGTAAAACACGAAAACCGAAAGCTGACAAAAATTCCAAAGGTTATTTACCGCGAAATGGAGCAAAATATGGGAAGAGCGGCCATAAGAAATTTAATGGGGCTGGAATCACAAAAACCGTATCTTCTTTTTATTGATGCTGATTCGAAATTAATTTCTGAAGATTTTCTGAAAAAATATGCTGAGCTGGTCAAACCAGGCGTTGTGCTTTGTGGCGGAACAGCTTATTCTTCACAAAAACCTGCCGAAAAAAAAATGCTGCGCTGGATTTACGGGCAACATCGGGAAGCCATTTCAGCAGAAAAACGCAACAGCAAAAAAGGGTTTATCATTACCTCAAATAATTTTCTGATTGACCGGGATACGTTCAGAAAAATTCACTTCCGCGAAAACCTGGGCCCTTACGGACATGAGGATACTTTGCTTGGTTATGACCTGTTTCAGGCGGGCATAAAAACAGAACATATTAATAACCCGGTGGAGCACACCGGACTGGAAGATTCCATCACTTTTCTGAATAAAACTAAAGCTGCACTGGAGAACCTGCTTGTTATTTCTGAAAACGTATTACCTGAATCGACAGCATTTCAGAAACGGATGCCATTTTTGAATCGCTACCGTAAAATCACCCGAATAATTCCTTCGCTTCTGATTTGCCGGCTTTTTAATCAGTTGAAATACACCTTTGAAAAAAACCTGACGAGTAAAAATCCCAAACTGCTTTTATTCGATTTGTACAAACTGGGATATTTTGCCAACCTCAAAAAAATAAATCCAACTTCAAAAATTAAAAGCAATCTTTTAAAAGATTAGTACAAGAAACTACTCCCTCCCAAAAATTCGCGCAGCAGCGAGGTTGGTGGAATTTCTTCATCGTCAATGGGTTTAAAGTAAGATAAGAATTTTAGCAGGCGCATGGATTCCATGTATTCACGCTGGTTTTCGAGAACCAGTTTTAACAACGGGTCGGCATATTTTTTCAACACCCCCAGTTCGTATAGGGTTGCCGAGTTGAACATCACATCGGCATTTTCCTGGTAAGGAAATATATTTTTTTCTTCGCCGCGCCTAACCGAAGGCCAGCGTTTTATGGTTTCAGCAGCCGGGTAGCCTCTGTATTTACTGTCGCGAATAATGCGGCGAATCAGCCGGTTATCGGATGTAGAAATATGGGTTTGTTCGTCAATTGAAATTTGGGTAAGTGCCGAAATAAAAATTTTGAACGTATTTTTTTCTTCAATTCTCGGCAGAAGGTGCGGATTCATGCCATGAATTCCTTCCACAATCAGAATATCACCAGACCGCAAACGCAACCGGTCTCCATTCATAAACCGCTGGCCACGGTAAAAATCAAACTTCGGAAGTTGTACTTCCTTTCCTTTTAACATATCAAGCAATTGTTCATTAAAAAACTCAATGTCAATTGCATCGAGGGCCTCAAAATCGTAATTCCCCTGTTCATCGCGCGGGGTGTGTTCACGGTCAACAAAATAATCATCAAGCGAAATTTGAAACGGACGTAACCCATTAACAGCCAGCTGAACACTTAACCTTTTACTGAATGTAGTTTTGCCCGATGCCGAAGGTCCGGCAACCAGTACCACACGAATGTCGCCATTGCGATCATGAATTTTATTGGCAATTTCAGCAATCTTTTTTTCGTGCAGCGCCTCCGATATTTTAATGATGTAGCCACCTTTTTTTTGCAACGTATATTCGTTCAGGTTGGCCACTGTATCCACATCCAAAATTCTCGCCCAGTTTTTATGTTCCTGGTATATTTCAAACAATTTTTTTTGTTTCGGAGTTTCCTGCAATTCATCGAAGTTATCTGGATTTGGTACCCGAAGTAAAATTCCATCGAAAAATTTCATTAAACCGAAATTAGTAATGTACCCGGTAGATGGCAACAAATGACCGTAAAAATAATTTCCCAATTCATTTAAAAAATAAAGGCTCGAAAACAAATGCCCTTTTTGATCAAAAAGCTGCGCCTTTTCTTCCAACCCCTCTTTCATCAGGTGTTCCATTGCATCCTGGGTTGGCAATCCTTTTTTAATAAATGAAATATCATTATTAATTATTCCCCTCATTTCATTCTGAATTAGCTGGATGTCAGGTTCGGTAATCTCTCTTCCAAACCCTGAAAGTTCGCAAAAATAGCCGTTTGAAATTCCTTTCCTAACCCGAAGGGATACATGCGGAAAAACCTCTTTTACAGCAGCATACATTACAAAAATCAGGCTACGAATGTACATTCGGATTCCATCGGTATGTGCAACATCGAAAAATTCAATGTGCTTCGGTTTTACCAGGCAAAACGAAAGTTCGCGCACCTGGTTATTTACAATGGCCCCGCATACCGTGTTTTCCAACTGAATATTCAAATCGCGACTTATTTCCAAAAGCGAAGTTCCAAGAGGGTAAGTGTGTTTTGAATGTGTGTTGTGGCAATAAATTTCAATTTCTTTCATAAATGTAGTTTCTGTCTGTTAAAAATACGAAATGTTTCAAAAAGAATTAAATGCTGTCTGTTCAATTATTTTCTGGCTTGTGTGGCCGAAGGCTCTGAATTTGATTAACAAGTTTTTACTCCAAAAAAGCCAGTAACTGGTATATACTTTCAAATTCTTTTTCTGAACCAGGTAAAATCAATTTCCAGTTATTCTCTTTTACAACTAACCTGAAATCAGGTTCAGCCTGCATAACTATCTGGTAACCTTTACGGTTAAGCGCCCGCAGGGTCCAGATTAGCGGTAATCCTTCCCCCTCCACTTTTACTTTTGCCCTGAAGTCCTTTTTAAAGAAAAACTCTCCTTCTTTTTCATCGAAGCCAACATGTTCGTTCCGAAACATTTGATTGAGCCAGCCTTGCAGTACAGCATCCTCAGGAGCTCCCTGATAATTTCCGCTGTCGGTAACAATCCAGAGCTTGTCCACTTCGCGCAGAGCAATATTCAGGTCGTGAGTGGAAAGCACTATGGTTTTATTTTTTTCAACAGCCAACACCTGCAGCAAATGAAATATTTCATATTTGTTACTTACATCAAGGTAGGCAGTTGGTTCGTCCAGAATAATAACCGGTGTATCCTGTGCAAGTGCCCGGGCAATCATTGCACGCTGACGTTCACCGTCGCTAATCTGCATAACAGACCGCTGTTCAAAACCAACTAATCCCACCTTTTCAATGGCTTCGTAAACCATAGTTTTATCTTCTCCGGCCAGCATCCCAATCCAGTTGGTGTAGGGAAACCGGCCGTAAGCTACCAAATCGAAAACAGATAAGTTGGGCACCCGTATATTTTCGGTGGAAACAAAACTCATGATCCGGGCAATTTCTTTGGGATTCAGGGTTTTCAGCCCTTGACCGCTAATCTGAATATCGCCGGCAAACCAGGGTTGAAACGCCGCCAGGGTGCGCAATAATGTACTTTTACCAATTCCGTTGCTCCCGACTAACGCCACCATCTCGCCCGGGGCTGCAGTAAAATTGATATTTTTTAAAACCTCCAATGGCGCTTCTCCGGGTTGTTTATAACCAACCGAAAGCCGTTTCAGTTCAATATTTATATTGTCCGTTTTCAAACCGAAACAAATTTTCTGTTTTTTACAATCATCCAGATAATAACCGGAATTCCAATTAATGCCGTTACTGAATTTATGGGCAAAGTGGTTTGCATTCCCGGCAGTTGCGAAACAATATCGCTGAACAACATGACAATGCTTCCGGTAAGAATAACTGCCGGAACCAAAACCAAATGATTTGCAGTTTTAAAAATTACCCGGCAAATGTGCGGAACAGCAATGCCAATAAAACCAATGGGGCCACAAAAGGCGGTGATGGTTCCGGCCAGTAAACTGGTGCTCAAAAATATAATCACCCTACTGGTTTTGATGGAAACTCCCAAAGAGCGCGCATAATCTTCACCCAGTAAAAAAGCATTCAAATCTTTTATTCTCAGAAAGGCCAAAAATGTTCCTACAATAATGGCAGGGGCTAAAACCATCAGTTGCGATTTGGTAACACTTCCCAAACTTCCCATGGTCCAGATTACAAAAGCTTTTAACATTGATTCGTTGCTGAAATACTGCAAAATACTAACCACGGCTGTAACTGCACTTGTAAATAGAATACCCAAAATCAGCAAGGTCATAATATCATTTACCCGTGCCGAAACATAAAGAATAAGCAACATTACCAAAAACGATCCTGCCCAGGCAACCAATGCAAGCGACCAGGCGCCTGTGGATGAAAAAATTCCGAAAGCAAATGCCGATGAAAATCCCAGCACAAACAGCGCGACTCCAAGGGTAGCACCTGCACTGATGCCCAAAACATAAGGTCCTGCAAGCGGATTACGAAATACTGTTTGCATTTGAAGCCCGCTTAATGACAAAGCAGCTCCGGTAAAAACAGCTGTTAATGCCTTCGGGAGCCTGAAATCAAACACAATGGTACGAAAAGATTCATTGGTTTCTGAAGAGGTAAAAAAGGCCAGAAATACCTGTTTTACAGGAATTAAAATGGAACCCAAAAGTAAATCGGCAATAAAAAAAACCACGAACAAAACACCCAGAATAAAAAATACCGGGCCAACAGGTCGATTTTTATTTTTTTGCAATGGGTTCATTTAATTTCCTGATAATAAACCATTTCTTTTTCCACCAATTCGGGATGAAAAACCGCAATTAAATCGTGTAACACCACGTGGGGATTTACTGTTCCGCTTTCCCAAAAATCATTGCCACCATGTTTATTTAGTTGTTTGATATTATTAAACAGCCTCCCGTTTTTGAATACGCCAAAGTTCTTAAAACGCTCATCGGTATTTAAAATTTCATCTTTTGAAGCCTGGTTTCCCATGTTAATCCAGACATCTGCTTCATTGGCAAAAGTAAGAGCATGTTCAAAAGAAATTACATAACTTTCATTCGACGGATTTTCTTTGCCCAGGTAATCTCCCCCGGCATCGGAAATTAAATTGGCCAGGTAAGAATTTCCACCGGGGATCCACCACGAATCTTTGTAAGGCGAACCAACCAATACTTTTGGTTTTTCAGTGGTTTCAGCAGCAAGCTTTTTCAATCTGTGATACTCACTTTCAACCTGCTCAAAAAAATGTTGCGCTTCCTTTTCTTTTTGAAAAAAAGCTCCAATAAATTTTATCCATTCGGCTTTCCCCAATGGAGTTTCTTCCAGGTATTCAGCAACCATTACTGCAGCAATTCCCAGTTCTTCCAACTTCTGAACATAACTGGTCACTTCACTTCCAATCCCGTAAACCATAACCAATTCAGGTTTTTGACTCACAATCAATTCATAATTCAGGTTCTGCCCATAACCAACATCGGACACTTCTCCTTTTTCCATTCTTTTCCTGACATTTTCGCTGGAAACATATTGACTACCTGAAATTCCGATTACAGTGGCAGTTTCTTCAAGGGCATCCAAAAAACCAATATGTGTAGTTGATAAACAAATTACCCGTTCTACGGGAGTTCTAATAATACGTTCATCCGCAAGTGAATCCGGCACCGGTTTGTTTTTTTCGACTAAAAAGTACCGGATTGATACATTATCAGCCTTTTCCCACGGATTAAAAACAGTTACCCGGGTAACATCACCGGTTTGTTCAATTTGAAAACCATGAGCATAATGATTGGAATTATTCAGGCGGTTGTTATTTTCAGGCATAGTACATCCTGAAAACAAAACAACGAAAAAAATGATGAAAAAAATTCTGTGCATAATTTACTTTTTACCAGGGGAAGTACGACACTTTACCTGAAATCATTCCTTTTGCCGTTTTTAGCCGCACAAAGTAAACACCCGACATGTTTCCCGACAAGTCAATTTTAATTTTTCTGGAATTAACCACAAGCATGTTTGCCTGAACCTGCTGGCCAATTAGGTTAAAAATGCTAATATCGTCAGGAATAAAATCCTGTCCAGCTTCAAAGTTAAAAATTGAAGGTGCGGGGTTTGGGTAAATCAATAAATCCATAGAATCTTCCACCAGATAGGGTTCGGGTACCAGCCCTGAAACGTTGCAGGCTAACAGTTCAAAAACATTGGCCATAGAACTATTTGCTGTATTTTCAGATTTAAAATCGTACCACAAACCACCCTGTTTAAACCAGAAAAAATTAATTTTATCAGCCTCCCTCAACGACTGGTAAACCACAAATGTATCCTGCGGTTGAAGATTGCTGAGTTCAAAACCTACAAAAAAAGTATCGGACGGAACAACTTCATCGGTAAAACCAATAAAATTCATGGCATCAGCTACTAAATTTTTTATTTTAACTGGTTCAGAATGGATTAATAAATCCGGGGAATCAGTGCCATTATAAACATTTACCCGAATTTCGCTTTCTGTTCCCTGGGACGAAAGATCTATTTTTCCAATCCCCAATGAAACTCCGTAAAGATTTTCTGCTCCTGACAAAATATATCTTTCAGCAAAATCGGTAATTCCTACGCTGTTTGTGCCGCCCCAATATCCTGAAAAAGAACCGCCGCTGGTTAAAATCACATTTTGATGAGTATCAAAATCCTCGAGATTTGTGAAAGTTCCACACAGATTTTCATTTTCGTAAAATCTTTTCCCGTCGATGCTCCCTGAATTTGTGCCCTCCGGATCGAGCCAGTATTTTAATTGTCGTGCTGAATCAGGCTTATATTCCCAGGCCATATCGAAACGCGAATAATAGTCGTTTACCGGATTATTGCAGGTTGCCTGCCCGCCTGTAAGTGTTCCAACCAGTTTTTTTTGTGGATTGAACAATGGTCCGCCTGAAGAGCCGGCTTCGGTAACCCCGCCATTCCATCGTAAAATTTTCAAAAACCCATTGGGAGTATAATCTGAAGCAAAATTGGAATACACCGGAGAATCACTGTCGTAAGCCATTTTTTTAATATCACCTTGCGGGTGATGAATGCTGGTTGAAGAATCGGGCAGGGTACTTCTTTTATCCCAACCGGCATAATAAGGCCTGAATTCAGGTGGGGGAATAAGGCTCAACTCCACCAGCGAAAAATCTAAACTGTCAGAAAAAGCTTTCATTACTGCGCCTGACACCGAATTGGAAGGATCACCGTCGAGTGGTGCGCAATAAGGGCTTTCGTAATTGAACGTAAAAACTGAAGTTTCAGCATATTTCAGCAAATTGTAACAGTGGGCAGCGGAAATAACAAAGGGCCGCTGGTCTTCCCTGGTATTGTTTAACAAAGTACCGGTACAAATTTCCCTGCCATTCACAATAATTCTGCAAACAGCATCTTTTAAATCTTTCCATTCTTCGCCTTCGATACAATTAACATCAATATTGCAAGAGCCTGCAGTTATTCCCATCGGACGGCGGTCGCTGAATTTTAAAATTCCCACAAAATCATGGTTCACCTGTGAAATAACAAAATCATTTTTCCCAATGTGCCCGGCCGGAACTTCATACTGAACAATTAATTCGTCGCCGGCAACTGGTGAAACTGCAAATTTCCCGGTAGATTTGTTATTGAATGAAGTAAATGCCCCCTGGTAATGATTTTCAAATTCATTAAACAGATATAGCCGTGCGCCATAAGGCAGTTTAAATTTTTCGAAAATAAGATTTAAGGAAAAAGCGCCTGGCGAAACTATTTTTATCTGCCAGATATCAAATCCATTCAAATTATAAGTCCAGTTTCCATGTGTTTCAGGCGAAATATTTACTTCGAAGCCTTGCGCAAATTGAAATGGTTTCAGTTTCAAATCCTGTTCCGCGGCCATTAACGCTTTCTGCTGAAGCGATTTGTTATTTACTTTTGGCATAGCAACCGCCGGAATTCCACGGCTTTTCAAAACCGGCACCTCCAATGGACGACCTCCCTGCGAAACCTGGCCGGAAACCGGGTTCGTTAAAACAATCAGAAAAAATATTGTAAAAATGAGCAAACGCATATTTTTCACTTTTCGCCAAAGTTAACATTTAAACCAAATTGTTTTACAGGATTTTTATTCCATTCTTTAAACAACTGCATGTTCAACTTTTACAACACATATTGTGTTTCTGTAAATATTGACGTATATTAAGCGAAAATTATTCACCTAAAATTTAGAATACTATGAAAAGAATTATGTTGCCTGCTTTTGTTTTTGCCACCGTAATTTTTGGTGCATTTATTTTAAACACCGCCTATAAAAATGCTCCTGCTGTTAGTGAAAAAGAATTACCTGAACAGGTAAAATCAATTATTGATCAATCCTGTTTTCAGTGTCACAACGCCGATTCGCAAAATGAAAAAGCACGGGAAGCTCTCGACTTTAATTCGATTGACGAATTGGGAAAAGTGAAGAAAATTACCACACTTAAAGAAATTGCCGAAGTTGTGGAAAAAGGTGAAATGCCACCAAAAAGGTTCCTTGAAAAATTCCCAGACAAAAAACTGACAGAAGAGCAGGCAAAAATTTTGACAGACTGGTCTAAAAAAGAAATTGATTCTTTGCTTGGCAGATAATTATTCAAATAATTTTTAAAAGATGAAAAAGTATGTCCGGATAATATTTATAATTCTAGGGGCAACCTTCGTCATCATTCAGTTTTTTCAACCCGAAAAAAACCGGGGAGAAATAACAGCAATGCATCTGATGGAACAAGGAATGGTTGATGATGAAATAAAAGCGGTGCTAAAAAATGCCTGCCTCGACTGTCATTCCAATCAAACTACCTATTTATGGTACCACCAGATTGCACCCGTTTCGTGGATGATTAACAACCATATTACCGATGGAAAAGCAGAACTGAACCTTTCGGAATGGGGAAATTGGGAGCCACTGGACCAAATAGGTGCTCTGGATAAAATGACTGGTGAAGTTAAATCGGGCGAAATGCCTTTAAAACCTTATGTTTTAATACATCCAAAAGCCAAATTAACCGAAGAACAAAAAGAGCTGTTTTATGCCTGGTCAGAAAAAATCAGCGAAGAATTGCTCCTCAAAATGATGAATGAATGAAGGTACTTGTAATGTACGTGGATGAATTCAGTTACATTCCTGCACAAAAAAACCTGGAAAATGCAGAGGATATAGAAAAAGGAGCCGCTTTCACCGACTCCATTCTGGCGTTTATTCATGTAGAAGAAACCGACGAGCAGTACGATATAAAAAGCAGGGAGAAAAAACTTGTAAACCACCTGAAATGGACGGCCAGAAAAAACAGTTGCCAGAAAATTATACTCCACTCATTTGCTCATTTATCCGATTCAAAAGCATCGGTTGAGTTTACAAAACAACTTTTCGATTTGGCCGAAAAGCGTTTGCAAAACGGTGAATACCAAACCACTCAAACCCCTTTCGGTTATTTTCTCGATTTAAACATTAAAGCACCGGGACACTCTCTGGCACGAATATGGGCTACGCTTTGAGAAGTTCATAAAACCAATTTGTGCTTTCGAATAAAACCGGAATCCAGTTCAACGCCCAACCCCGGACCTGACGGTACCTTGACCACTCCACCATGACTCACCAGATCGGAAGTAGCGCAGGTGAGTGGAATTTTATTATTGAACCCTTTAAACTCGTGGAATGGCCCGGCATTGGGCACTGCCGATACAAAATGCATCATGTAAAGGTAACCCAGACCCGATCCGGAAATATGCGGAGTGCATTCCATGTTTTTTACAGCAGCCATTCGCGCTACCTTCATTGAGCGAATCATTCCTCCAAAATAAAAAATATCGGGCTGCACAATTTGCAGTGCATTGTTGCCAATTAACCATCTGAAAATATGCATGCTCGGCTCTTGTTCTCCTCCGGCAACGGGAACATTTAATGAGTCGGTTACCATTTTTGTTTCTTCATACCAATCGAAGGGAACCGGTTCTTCATAAAAATCAATTTTATATTCTTCCATTATCTTGCCAATCCGAATGGCTTCATTTACATCGTAAGATCCGTTTGAATCGGCATAAATGGTCATTTTTTCGCCAAAGGTTTTACGAACCAACGGAATTAGTTTTTCGGAACGGCCCGGCGGAATTTCGGGAGCACTCATTCGTCCACCCACCTTAAATTTCAAGGCTTTTGCCTTTGTTTCTTCCACCTGTTTTTTTATTCCTTCAATAGATTCTTCTGCTGATTTTCCCCTGAAATTATTGGCCTGGTAAACAGCAATTTTTGGGTGATGAATGTCGCCAACCAATTCTCCCATCGGTTTTCCTGCAATTTTTCCAAGCATATCCAGAATGGCAAATTCGATGGTGGCAAGTGGCACCCAAAGCGCCAGATTTTGCAGTTTGTAATTGCTCTGATAAACATACACTTCCTCCAGCAATTGTTCCAGGTTTCTGGCATCTTTTCCCGGGAAAAATGGCTGCAACCTCCGGGTAAAAATTGGGTATAACGAAACCATCTGCATATTGTTCCCTACTGAAATTCCTTCTGCACCGGTTTTGGATCTGACCCTGCACAGGAAATTATCCTCCAAACGCAGCAATTCAAGCGAATCAATTATTACCGGTTCGGGAAATAATGCTTTTTTTAGTACAGGTTTGGAAAGCATTTCATCCAATTCAGCATACCGCTCAGAATCTGAAAAATTATTTGCCCTGGCAGTATGTCCCATAAAAGCGCTTCCGGCAGATGCAAGGGCTGCCTTTTTGAAAAAACTGCGACGTGAAGTATTCATAGGTTTACAAATTAAAAATTACTGTAAAAGTTTACGCGCTTTTGCCAATTCCTCCGGCTTCCCCACATCCATCCACAATTCCGAGTCATCGAAATATCCTTTAATCAGATATTCATTTGCCAGTTCAAGATAAAAATTTGTGATGGAAAAACGATCATTAGCAGGCATCAGCTTAAAAATTTCGGGACTCACAACATGAATGCCGCTGAAAGCCATCTCAGTTGTATTTTCAAAATTTTCGGGAACTGAAACTATTTTTTCGCCCGTTTTTTTGTTGATCCAACCAACCAGTCTTTTTTCGTGATCGAACTTAAAATAACGCTGCGTTTGCCGGTTACGGACCACTAAGGTGGCCAAAGCACCGGACTGAAGGTGTACTTCAATCGGCTTTTGCAAATTTAAATTGCTCAGAATGTCCACATTAAAAATAAGAATCGGTTCATCGCCCGCTAGAAACGGAGCGGCTTTTTTAAGTCCGCCACCTGTATCGAGCAATTTACCGGTTTCATCTGAAACCAATACGGAAATGTCAAAATCATAGCTGTTAATAAATTCGATAACCAACTCTGAAAAATGATGGACATTAACCACGATTTCCGAGAAGCCTTCTTTTTTCAATTTTTCGATGGCATGTTGCAGTAGAGGTTTCCCGCCAATTTTCACCAGTGCTTTTGGTTTTTCCCGGGTTTCCTCATTCAAACGAGTACCCAGGCCAGCGGCAAAAACCATTGCTTTCATAACCAATTACCTAATCCGGTTCAAACTTCTGATGAGCGCTTCGTCTTTTCCAATGGAGCGAATTGCCAAATAATCCAGGATAACTGCAATTACCGGAAAAACCATCGGAATTTTAAATACAACTTCGGCATTGTCGTAAGCAGCATACAAAAAGTAGAGCATTACACCCACCAGACCCAACAAGAGAATAAGGGTAAAACCGAGTATCCTGATTTGAAGAATGCGTTTTTTGTATAGAAAAATTACAATGAGGTGAAGTAATGTAATTAATCCGATAAAACCCAGAATGGGCAACCCGTTAAATAAAACCTGTTCACCACTGATAATACCTTTGGCATTAAAAACATATAATTCTCCGTTTACAGCCAGCTCGGCAAAATCGAGTTTCAGTAAAAACGCAGTAATAACAGCGGATAAAAATATGTATATGGTTTGAATTCGTTGGATCATAATATTAAAAATTTGCTGGCAAAAATATAAAATATTTTTCACCACACTACAACCTGCTCTACCTCATCGTGGTTGATGTACCAAAGAAAACCTTCCACTTTTTTAAAACCGCATTTTTTTAACGTTTTAGCGTAACGCTTTACCTGTTTGTGGTACTTTTCAGGATTTTTTGCACCCCATTTATAATCTACCACAATGGCCTGGTTTCCTGAAACCATTATCCGATCGGGTCGTAATAGTTTTCCCGGAGCCAGTAAATTTCGTTCGTTTAATACCTTAAAACTGCCATTGAACCACCGTCTGATTTCAGAATTTTTCATGCTGTTTTCCAGTTTTTCCAGGATGGCATTACGTTCAGATTCATTAATTCTGCCTTCTTTAAAAGCCTTTTTACAGGCTGTTTCAATATCTTCAACCGTTTCTATTTCAGCCAGAATTTCATGCACCAGTTTTCCGGTATTTTTCACCGAATGTTTTTGCTCTTCTGTAACGAAATCTTCGCTGTTTAACCTCAACCGGATTCGTTTGCTGAAGTCGTAAAACTGATAGGTTCTAATCCATCCCGGTTTAAAAGCCTGCTTTTTCGAACTAAAAACAGGAAGTTCTCCAAACCGGAAATCGGTTTTTTCATCGTTCCGGCAACCGGCGAATTGTTTTTCAGAACCCATTTTATTTAATGCGCTTTCAAGCAGCGCATTTACTGATTTTCCCAATGTATCCGATTTTTTTGAATTCTCTTTTTCGGACTTTCGTTTGCTGTGGATAAATAAAGCCGATTTGGCACGGGTAAAAGCCACGTAAACCAAATTCATTGTGTCAATGTAACTGCTCACTTTCTCTTCGAAATAATCGTTCCGGAATATGGTTTTTGCGAGATTTTGACCGGCTTTTACAGGCAATAACGGAAACCGGTTGAATGGTTCGGTTTCGGGTTGGCACCACAGCAGCGGCGACTGGTTTCCAACCCACGAAACATCCCAGTTGAAAAACGGAAGCAAAACCGCTTCATATTCCAGACCCTTGGCTTTATGCACGGTAAGCAATCGTACTGAATCCACTTCTTCGTTCACATTTACCGACGTTTTGTATCCTTTTTCTTTCCACCAAAACAGGAAATTGGACAAATCGTTTGAGAGTGAAATTTTCAGATTGGCTGCCTGGTCAATAAGCGTTTGCAAATAAGGAAGTTCCGACTCAATTTTAAACAACCCAAACAGAGCACAAATTTCTGTTATTGTCTCATCGAGCGAAGAAAGCAAAACTTTTTGCCTGAGCAATTTCATTTTTTCACCGAGCTCCGATTCGAATACCGTTTCAAAATTTTCATCAATGGCCCAGACTGATTGAAATTGGTGGCTTTCTTTTTCAAAATCAAAAATCAGTTGAGATTCTTCGGAAAAAATATATCCCAAATTTTTAAGTGCAGGTTTCAACCACGAAAGCCAGAGCTGAAGGATTGCTACTTTCTCAATTTTACTTTCAGAATTAATAAGTAGTTCAACAGCAAGCAAAACTAAATTTACCCCACGGGAAGTATAAAGAAAAAGCGACTCGTTGGAAAGTACTGAAAGGTTGTACCCGGCATTTTCATCTTTTTTGGAAGCCTCTAAAAATGTTTCAACAATTTTGGGACCTTCGCTGTTTTTGCGAATTAAAATGGCTATTTCTGAAGCATTTAATCCATTATTCTGAAGTTGCTTCACCTGTTCCACCAGCAGTTGTAAAGATTCCACTTCAAAATCTTCTTCCTGAATAAAATTTACTTCAGCCAAACCTTTCCTTTCAGTTAGTGCATTTCCCGGTTCCTGTGTAAAGTGCTGGTAAATAGAACTGAACTTCTCTTTGAACCTTTCATCTTCAAAATCCTCAAATAAAAAATCTTCAAACGTTTGTTTTAACGCTCCAATGGCCGCATTATTAAAATCGATAATATTGAGCTGACTGCGCCAGTTTTTTTTGAGCGGAATTTCATTTGGTGAATATTGCGGGAAATCGGTGTTGATTTGAGAGGCCAGAATGTTCCAGTCGCTGTTGCGCCAGCGGTAAACCGACTGCTTTACATCACCTACTAAAAGAGCAGGATGACCTTCGGCAAGTGCATTAGCCACCAGTGGTTTAAAATTTTTCCACTGTAGCGAAGAAGTATCCTGAAACTCGTCGAGCATATAATAATTAAACCGGGCGCCAATTTTTTCATAAATAAAAGGAGAGTCGCTGTCGCCAATAATTTTGCTCAGCAAAAGGTTCGAGTCTGAAAGTTGCAACAATCCTTTTTCCTGCAGGAGCAGTCTAACTTCCTCCTTCAAATCGGTAAGAATTCCGAGCATTCGCAGTTGTTTGCGCACTTCAAGCGACGATTGGTACCGGCTTTCATTGCCGGCGTAAAATTCCAGCATGTCAAGCAGCAAAGGTTGCAGATTGGTTTCCACCAGTTTTGCCAGAGCGGCACTGTGTTTGTGCGTTTTCGAAAACCATTTTTCTGTTGAATCTGCCGCAGCCAGAACCCTGGCTCCTGGTTCTTTCAACTCACCTTCCGACATTTTTTTCAAATAACCGCCAATTCCAGTCATTTTATAGGAAAAATCATCTACCGAAAAACCCGCCTTCCTTATAAAATCCATGCATTCAGCGGCTTTCATTTTTAGTGAATGCTCGTACCAGACAATAATTTTTTCAAGTTCCCCGCTGAAGTCTTCCAGGTTTTCACGGGTGTATGGGTTTGCATCCTGTGCATTTTCAGGAAAGAAAACCTGGAACTTTTCTTTAAATAATTCGCCTCCCAAATTTTTGATGTCCTCTTCTATCCGCTGACTTTTGTTTTCACGTATTTTTTCCTGACTGAACTTAACAAGCCACCTGCGCAGTTTCTTATCCGCATCTACTTTTGCTAAAAGCCGGTCAACTGCCTCTTCAAGAACCATCTGGTTATCGAGTTCGAGCATAAAATGTGGTGAAATACCCATTTCGCGGTTAAAAGCTTTTATAATGCGCTGGGTGAATGAATCTATGGTGTTTACTGAAAACCTGTTGTAATCGTGCAGAATGTTTTTCAAAATCAGTTTTGCCCGTTTTCTGATTTCAGTTTCTGAAAATGTTGTAGCCTTCATCAGGAGTTCCAGATAGGCTGAATCCCTGTTGTCTGCCAGTTGATGAAGTTGCTCCAGAATCCGGCTTTTCATTTCATTGGTGGCTTTATTGGTAAATGTAACGGCCAGAATATTGCGGTAGCT
>JAZBNQ010000135.1:0-5803 GCA_036350775.1 Mariniphaga sp. | reverse complement strand
GACCAGGAGACTGAAAACAGCCAGTCATTTTTATTGTAATCAGCACCCAAGCCATAGAGCAGGGCATCGTTCTGAAGATTTAGTTCGTCGTTGGTTTGCCAGGTGTAAAAACCAATCATACCAAAAGGTTTGATGGCACCGGTTTTATTATTTCCAAAAGTTTTTGAACAACTTAAATCTAAAAAATAGGCGGGGCTGTCAATATACCGCGCTCCTTCCAGTTGGTTTCCTGATGCTGTTTTTGTTCCAAAACGAAAAAGTGTATTGGGAAATTTTCTGTTTTTTAAAACCTGAATTAATGTGCTAAAATAAAAATCGCCAATGGCTGTTCCTTTTCCATCTTTTATGCGGGCATAACGTTCGTTTCGTATTTCTTCTGAAAAAGCAAAGCGTTCAAAAGCAACGCCGTACATTTCAATTGCAATTTTATTTTGGGCAAAAGGAATATATAAAAATGCTGAAATATCCTGCGTGGGGTCTCCAGTGTGAAAATGGTTGGATACCGTGAGTTCAAATTCAGTCTTTTTAAACAACTCTCCTTTTTGAACATGGGGAACGGGAAGTGCATTGGGGCCAAAATACCCCGGAGTAATTTTCATCCAGTTCCGCCAGCCAGGATCGCCTTCTTTCCAGCCATGTAGCTCATTCCACCAAGATAAATCGTTTATGGATTGTTGCGCCATACCTGGAAGAACAACAAAAAAAAGTAAAACGGTTAAAAGACGGAAATTCATTTTTTTAGTTCCCCATTTACGGGTTAAATATAAATGAAAAAAGGACTGCAAAATTATTGCAGCCCTTCATAATATATAATTTACAAGTTTAGTTTTGCTCTTATCCCTGGCGGAATGGCATCTTTATGAACCATAATGCACATGGTTTTATAGCTCACATAGGGTTTTGAAGCGTAAAAATAGCCGTTAAACTTATTATAATCGCCCCACGAATTTTTCACTTTATAAAATGTGTTTCCACTTTTATCTTTTGCCATGCCAATAATGTGCATGCCGTGGTCGTCTGTTGTTTGAAAATTGTCGAAAGCAATTTGACGCATTTCCTGTGACACTTCCAGTTCAGGAACCGGTTTTTCCAACTTGTACAATTCGTTTTCACGCTCCCTTTCCGGTAGGGCTTCCCATCGCGAAATTTCTGCATCGGACATGTCTGTCTCGGGTGCGGCCGGCAAAACAGCAATGCCTTTATTTCCAGAGGCAAATCCTTTTTCACTTACATCGGCTGCCCATGCAATGGTAAATCCATTTTCAAGAGAATAATCAATTATTTCCTCCAATTCGTTTAACGGAACGTTGTGTACTTTGTCCCACGACCAGTTATCAGGAATTTCAATAATGAAACTGGAATAAAACGGATGATGGGTATAAGAAGTTATTTCAACGTAATCGTTCATGTTTAATCCAACAAAGTTGTCGGCAAAGCTGAGTGGGGTATAGGATTTTCCTTCGTATTCGAATTTCTGCGGAATTTCACCCAGGTAAGTGTCAAGTATTTGTGTGAAGGCATCGTGCCAGGCGGTGCTTAATTTGCGGTTTTTGTTTTCAACAACTGCATCCACATATTCGCGCAAAACCCGGTCCATTTCACCATGCACGTGTTTGTCTTCTCCATATTTCAGCCCGTCGTAAACCGATTCGGGTACTACACCATACCTGGAAATCATGTTGGTTACATCGTGAAATGCTCCACCTGCTGAAAAATTCAGGTTGCCGTGAACCCTCACATGTTTTCTTGCCT
Source organism: Mariniphaga sp. (assembly GCA_036350775.1). GTDB lineage: Bacteria > Bacteroidota > Bacteroidia > Bacteroidales > Prolixibacteraceae > Mariniphaga. The sequence goes on along the minus strand of JAZBNQ010000135.1, from coordinate 4,051 downwards.
TTTCAGCATAAGTATGCCAAACAATATACATTTCGGAAAGATTTACCTCGGGTTTGCCCATCCGCATCATTTCCGACTGTAAAAATGAAAGTCCTGAAAAAGACCAGCAAGTGCCAGAACGGTGCTGATCTTCAACCGGTGTCGTAGGAAGCAAAATTACATCTTCAAATTCCCATGCTTCTTTTTTGTCCTTTTTAACTTCGTCGCCAGCATAGGCTGCCAATGAAAAACTGACAACAAGTAATGCTGTCAGTGTATAATTAATGTTAATCTTCATTTAAAAAATCTTTAAAACTTCTCATTTTATCTAAAAGCCAAAAATAAGAATAAAAATATTTTAACGAAAATTTTAACATTTAGAAACATTTCAAAAAAGTTAAATAAAATTAATGAATGGTTTCCGGGTTTTCTTTTAATACTATTTTTGTTGGTTTCGAAATAATAAATGAAGAAATTTACAACAATACTGTTTTTTTTACTGTTTGCTGCATTTTTTGCTGAAGCACAGTTAAATATCAATCATTATATCAGGGTGGGGCGCACACGCATTTCCATTGGAAATTACACTGGTGCAATTGAATACTTTAACATTGTAATAAAATTTAAACCTTACCTTCCCGAGGCTTATTTTTACCGGGGCGTGGCCAAACACCAACTGGAAGATTTCCGGGGGGCCATTCTCGATTACAATAAAGCCATTGAAATGAAACCTTTTTATCCGCTGGCTTATATGAATCGTGGAATGGCTTACCATAACCTGGGAGAATATGAAAAAGCTATCGAGGATTATAATCGTGGTCTGGAATTCGATCCTGAAAACGAGTCGATTTACAATAACAGGGGAATTGCCAAACTTGCCCTGAAAAATGTGGAAGGAGCTATTGAAGATTATAATAAAGCCCTTGAAATTAATCCAAAATCAACCCATGCGCTAATGAACAGGAGCAATGCGCATATTGTGGAGGGTGATGTTGAAGAGGCTATTCGTGATTTGAACCAGGTAATTATTATAAGGCCGCATTTTGGCGCAGCATACCTTAACAGAGGCCTTGCCCGGTTTGAAATGGATGATTTTGCTTCGGCGCTTCGCGACTACGACCAGTCGATAAAGCTTGAACCCGAAAATGCATTGGCATACAATAACAGGGGAATAGTAAAACATAAATTGGGTGATTATGAAGGAGCTGTTATGGATTATGATATGGCATTAAGAATGAATCCGGAAATGGCCAGTGCGTATTTCAACCGGGCGATGGCACGCGAGATATTAGGCAGGCCAGGGTTTCAGGACGATTACAGGATTGCTGCCCAACTTAATCCGCAGTTCGATTTGGAAAGCCGCCGTCTCGATGCTGAGCAACTGGCACAAAATCAACAAAGTCAGCAAGGGCAGTCGCAGTCAGGAGCTTCATCCGGAAAAACCGGCTCGCAGCAGCAATCTGCCAGCCAGTCTGCTACTCAGCAAAACAACTCCGGAACATCTTCACCCGATAATAAAGAAGAGGAAGCAGAAGCAGCAGAAGACCGCCGGAACCGACGTCAGCGTATCAATTTGGTGGTGGAAGATTCGCGGGATTTGCCTTCCGATGAAGAAGAAGTTGATGATGGAAGAATACAAAACCGGAATATTGAAATTGACTTGCAACCGATTTTTATTGTTTCTGCCTTCGAGAAAAATGCTGTTGATTATGAACGCTCACAATATTACAACCTGGCCATTGACGAACTGAACCAGATAAATAATTACAATCCCCTTTTAACCATTACCAATAAACCCGTAAGTGACTATCAGGATGTTTTTGAAAATTTCATTTTGTATTTTAATGCCCGGCTAAATATTCAGACAAATAGCCATAATTATCTAAACAGGGGAATTTTTTACAGCCTCACCGGGGAATACAATGCTGCACTCGCAGATTTAAGCCAATCTATTGAACTGGATAGAAGCCAGGCAATTGCATTTTTTTCGCGCGGTAATACACGATATAAAATGCTGGAACAAATTGAATTGCTGAGTTATTCTCCAGAAGAAGTATCTGTGTCAATCGGAAATATTAATCGTCAAATGGACTCGACTCAACCTCTGGCATTACCGGAATACCAGAAAATAATGGACGACTATCAGGCTCTGCTCTACCTGAAACCAAATTTCTTTTTTGGATATTATAACCGGGCTTACATTAAATTGCGTTTAAAAGAATATAAAAGCGCCATTGAAGATTTAAATAAAGCTATTGAATTGGAACCCGAATTTGCAGAAGCTTATTTCAATCGAGGCCTCACCAAGATATTTCTCGACGATATTGATGGTGGCGCACTTGATCTTAGCCGTGCCGGCGAACTTGGAATAGAAGGAGCATACAATATTATTAAGCGGTATTGCAATTAATACATTCTGTAAAAATACCTGTATCATTATTTTTAACCCAGACCAAAAAATTGTGTGAGTTTGGAAAAATCTACCTTTATATAAAAAAACATAACCTCTGGAAAACACAAATGGGAACTACTCTTTTACGAATAGCTCCCATTTCACCGGGTCCACTTGCGTTTTCCCAGGTGCCAGGCTACGGTTATCGTGGCCGGCTTTCAATTCAGTCTTTGCAGATGAATTGTTTACCCTGTACTCTCTGGTTTAGCTTTCTACGGCTAAACTTTTGAGCAGTCCGTTCGGCTTTCCGGATGCCTTCTCGGACGAAGTGTCTTTCAGTGCTTTCGACAATTTTCCGAAGAAATTCGTCGTTGGCAATCAGCATTTTGCGGTGTTAACCGTTCCATGCTGTGCAGTTTGTCTAAAAAAAACCGAAGTTTTAAATGCCTTCCTTTCGGTTGGCTGAACTTCTGCCTGAAGACTCAATCTTGAAAGAACGTCTGGTTCTCTTCCAGTTGATTGAATGAACCTTTGGTTTCCAGACTTCCTGGTTCAAACTTCGGCTCCTCTGCTGTGCCTTCCCGAGAGAAGGAATGAAATGGTTCCGGTTTCAACTAAGAAACGTTCCCCGTTTCCACATTTTTGGAGCTGCCTTTTATCGCTCACCTGGTAAGAACAAATGTAGGGTAAAAATCTAATAAATGTCAAGTTTTTAATCGGGTTTGTATTCACCATGTTTCAACCTGTGTTATCAACAATTGTTGATAACTTTTGCCATCTTTTATCGTCGGCTAATTCAGCCAGATCCACTGAAATTTTAATTCCTCATTCCCGGCAGGTTCAATATCCAGAATTATCTCATAAAATCCTTTTTCAGGGAAATGTATTTCACCCAGGCGGTGTGATTTGAAATTGTCGATTACCCAGTCAGAATTTGGTTCGCCTACTGTTTTTCCTGTATTCACAATTTCATGTGTTAAAATGGTTTTTTCATTGCTTATTTTCAGTTTTCCTTTTGGATTTTTCCCCTGAAAACTGTATGAAACGTCCACTGTTTTGGTTCCGGATTCGTTCACATAAATTTTCCATTTCATTTTTTGTGAACCATCAACAGGGGTGTATTCCGGGATGGTACCCCTTCTGCTTTTGGGCTGAATGGTTATTTCTTTTTCTGAGTACATAAGGTTTTGGGAGGTTAGTGAATAACCACCATTGGTCGTTTTGGCTACCAGGTTTTGAATTGTTTCCGGAAATTGATCATATTCCATAACCACTACAGAAATGTAAGGATCGGGATTCAAAGCCGGCAAATCAATTTGTGTAAAAACACCGGAGTGGTTAAAGTCAAGCGGTTTTTGTTGTTTGTCAGCCAGCAAATATATTTTTTCAGGATCACTGATAATGCCGGTTACGTTTAGTTGTTTATTTATAGGCCAGTTAAAAACATGCAGGTAAAGCTTTGTTTTGTCCTTTTCCTTTTTGCATGTAATTTTTCCCCAGTCGTGCAGGTCCTTGTCCAAATCGAAAGCCTCTGCACCATAAATCGATTCGCCGTTTATGTTGAGCCATTTTCCCATATCAAGCATTCGCTGTGAAATTTCGTATGGCACATCACCATTTGCCCGAGGCCCGATGTTAAGCATAAAATTGCCATTTAAACTTACATTGTTGATGAGCGAT
>JAZBNQ010000134.1:0-2637 GCA_036350775.1 Mariniphaga sp. | reverse complement strand
GAATTGGAGGCTCAACCGGGCCTTCAATTCTCTTATTTTTCACTATTTTCAACGCTCAGTAAAGTTATCCAAAATGAACAAATTATTCGTTTTAATTATTTTGACATCCGTTTTTTTCGCGTGCGATAATGAAGATAAATTGCCCGGTTTCACGGCCAGTTCTATCCATCTCAATCGCGTCCCTTTATTTGTTGGCCGCGAAAACCCGGATGTACTGCAGGTTAAAATCTCTGTTCCCGACACCGGGAAAACGTACCAGTTAGCCACTGCCACATTTTATTTTGGTGAAAACAGTAGCTCGGGAATGCTGGAATCGGTGAAAGTAAAACACTTAAAAAACGGTGAAGAACAATTCGAACCAAATACAGATTACGGATTTCAACTAAAAGAAAACAAGGCAGAAGTGGAATTGACTGCTGAAATTGATCCGGGAAATCATACGCTTTCGTTTGGTTTTCACCTGAAAGACGATGCAATTCTTGCCGAAAGCTTTTCCATCCGGAATGTTGAACTTCGATTTGACGACGGTTCAGTTCTGAGCCTCGAACCTGACGTTGAATTTGCCTACCGTCCGGCCAAAGTGGTTCGCGCTGCCGGACAGGACGACTGCGATACCTATCGTATTCCGGGAATGGTAACCACCGGCGAAGGCACACTGATTGCCGTTTACGACAACCGGTACAACAACAGCAAAGATTTACAGGAAAATATTGACGTGGGCATGAGCCGCAGCACCGACGGCGGACAAACCTGGGAACCCATGCGCGTGATTATGGACATGGGCGAATGGGGCGGAAATCCTGAACGGCTGAACGGAATTGGCGACCCGGCTGTTTTGTACGACCACACTACCGGAACCATCTGGGTGGCCGCACTTTGGATTAGCGGCTTTTCCGAAACCGACATGCTTTGGTGGGCCTCAAAACCTGGCATGAAACCCACTGAAACCGGGCAGTTTGTGCTTGTAAAAAGTACTGACGACGGCCTCACCTGGTCAGATCCCATAAATATTACCGAACAAATTAAAGACCCTTCCTGGCAGTTGCTGTTTCAGGGACCTGGGCGTGGAATCACGCTGAATGACGGCACACTGGTTTTTCCGGCACAGTTTAAAGCCGATATTGGTGAAAAAGCATTGGATGGCGGCCAGTACACCGCGCACTCTACCATTGTTTATAGCCAAGACGGCGGCGAAACGTGGCACGTTGGCACCGGAGCCAAACCCAACACTACCGAAGCACAGGTGGTGCAACTGGCCGATGGCAGTCTTATGCTCAACATGCGCGATGACCGAAACCGGCAAATAAAAGACGAAACCAACGGACGTGCAGTGGCAGTTACCAGCGATTTGGGCGAAACATGGACAATTCATTCGTCGTCAAACTCCGCATTGCCCGAGCCCAACTGCATGGCCAGTCTCATAGCTGCCGATGTGGAAATGAACGGGCAAAAACAGCAGGTTCTGTTTTTTTCCAATCCCAACGATAAAGGAGCACGAATAAATATGTCCATCAAAGCCAGTCTGGACCAGGGGCACACCTGGCCCGAAGCAAATCAGGTTTTGCTGAATGAAACCCAGGGTTTTGGATATTCCTGCATGACCATGGTGGATGAAAACACCGTGGGCATTTTGTACGAAGGGGTGAAAGAACTCTATTTTCAAAAAATTCCTGTGGAAGATATTTTAAAGAAAGATTAAGTTTTAAACCTGCTATTGTTAAGTTGGAAAAACCAAACAAATAAATATGATGCAAACTAAAAAATTTGAAGGACTGATAGCTGCACCATTTGCGCCCATGGATGAAATGGATAATGTGGTTTACGATCGGATTCCGATGTATTATAACTTTTTGAAAAAGAATAAAGTGGTTGGCGCCTTTATTAACGGCTCCACCGGCGAGGGTGTTTCGCTTACGCAAAAAGAGCGGATGAATATTGCGGAACAATGGGTCGGTGCTGCCAAAAAAAATCCGGGAGTTAAAATCATCAACCTGGTTGGCGGAACTTCTTATGCTGAGTGTATAGAAAATGCACAGCATTCGGCTGAAATTGGAATGGATGCCATTGCGCTTTTGGCGCCTTATTATTTTAAACCGTCGGGTGCCACTCAGTTGGCAGAGTTTGTGGGCCGTGTTGCCGAAACCGTTCCGAAAATGCCGGTTTATTTTTACCACATTCCAGTGCTCACGGGCTGTTACGTTTCCATGTACGATTTTTTGAAAGAAGTGGCGCCAGCCATTCCCAACCTGGCCGGGATTAAATACACCCACGAGGATTTTATGGATTTCCAGAGCTGTATCAATTTTATGGATGGCAAGTACGAAATGCTTTGGGGCCGCGACGAAAACCTGCTTTCGGCACTGGTGCTTGGAACCCGCAGCGGGGTGGGAAGTACCTACAATTATGCAGCACCTTTGTATTATAAGCTCATTGAAGCTTTTGACAGTGGAAATCTGGTGCTTGCGCGTCAGTTGCAGCAAAAGGCCATCAACATGATTCGCCTGCTGGGAAAATATGGCGGCATTGCCACCGGAAAAGCGTTTATGCGTTACGTGGGATTCGACTGTGGTGAGTTTCGCACACCCGTAAAAAACATGAGCCGCGACGATTACAAGAAATTTGCGGAAGACGTTAAAG
>JAZBNQ010000133.1:0-2675 GCA_036350775.1 Mariniphaga sp. | reverse complement strand
AGCAAATGCGATTTCACTTGCATTTCCTTTTTTATTAAATCGTAAACTGCCTGGTAATTTAATGCATCATCCAAATTATCAGAAACTGCTGCTTCAGAACAATTGGTTTCGAGCCACACATCTACCAAAAAATCATTGCCTACAATACGTTCAGCTTCAAAATGACCGTGATAGGCATAAAAGTGCATTCCTTCTATTTCAACAATTCCCATTCAATTTTTTGTGCGAAATTAAAAATAAGTGACGAAAGCAAAGAAATTACCGGGACCTTAATCATACTGAGCAACCTTTTTTTAATTTTGCCCCATTGAAAACCAGCGGATAAAATATTAAATATCATGGCAAACAACACCGAAAACAAAGAACCGGCAAAAAAATCGAACTTCATTCATTTGCAAATTGAAAAAGACCTTAAAGAAGGGAAAAACAACGGGCGGGTAATCACCAGATTTCCGCCGGAACCCAATGGTTACCTGCATATTGGCCATGCCAAATCGATATGCCTGAATTTTGGTATTGCCGAAAAATTTGGTGGCAAATGCAATTTAAGGTTCGACGATACCAATCCCACCAAAGAGGAAATGGAATATGTGGAATCCATCGAAAAAGACGTCCGCTGGCTTGGATTTGACTGGGAAGACCGGTTGTTTTATGCATCCGATTATTTTGAGAAACTCCATGACTTTGCCATCAAGCTGATAAAAGAAGGAAAAGCGTATGTTGATGATCAGAGTGCCGAAACCATCAGTCAGCAGAAAGGCACGCCTACCCGGCCAGGGCAGGAGAGTCCATATAGAAACCGCACCTCAGAAGAAAATCTCGATTTATTCCGCCGTATGACTGCCGGCGAATATGATGAGGGTTCGCGGGTTTTACGCGCAAAAATAGATATGGCATCGCCCAACATGCACATGCGTGACCCGATTATTTACCGCATCATGAAAGCGCATCATCACCGTACCGGCGACAAATGGTGTGTGTACCCGATGTACGATTTTGCTCATGGCCAAAGCGATTACTGGGAAGGAATTACCCATTCTATTTGCACGCTTGAGTTTGAAGTGCATCGTCCACTTTACGACTGGTTTATCGATCAGTTGAAAGATTCGGATTACCGTCCGCGCCAGATCGAATTTGCACGATTGAACCTCACTTATACCATTATGAGCAAACGCCGGCTGCTGGAACTGGTGAAAGAAGGCTACGTAAATGGCTGGGATGATCCACGCATGCCCACTATTTCAGGATTGCGGCGACGGGGATACACACCGGAATCCATTCGCAATTTTTCTGACCGCATTGGAGTTACCAAAGTTGACGGAATGATTGACGTTTCGTTGCTGGAATACAGTGTTCGCGAACATCTGAATAAAACAGCCCAAAGGGTTATGGGCGTACTGAATCCGCTGAAAGTACTGATTACCAACTATCCTGAAGGCCAGGATGAGATAATGGAAGCCATAAACAATCCGGAAGACGAAAGCATGGGAACCCGGAAGGTTCCGTTTTCCAGGGAACTTTACATCGAACGCGACGACTTTATGGAAGATCCGCCACGGAAGTTTTTCCGCCTTGCACCCGGGCGTGAGGTGAGACTGCGGTACGCTTATTTTGTAACCTGTACAGATATTGTTAAAAATGATAAAGGTGAAATTACAGAACTGCATTGCACCTACGATCCGGCTTCAAAAGGAGGCAATTCTCCCGATGGGAGAAAAGTAAAAGCCACATTGCATTGGGTTTCAGCAAAACATGCGGTAAAATCGGAAGTGCGTTTGTATGACAGACTTTTTATTGATGAAGATCCTGACGGGCACAAAGATGTTGATTTCAAAGAATTTCTGAACCCGGATTCGCTCCAAATTTTATCCGAATGTTACCTCGAACCTTTTGTTAAAGACGCTAAGCCACTCGATCATTTTCAGTTTGAAAGACTTGGATATTTTAATCTGGATAATGATTCAACCCCGGGAAAGCCGGTTTTTAACCGGACAGTTCCGCTACGCGATTCCTGGACAAAAGCACAAAACAACAAGTAAATCAATCAAATAAGAATAAAGGGCTGTTTAAATAACTACAAAACAGCCCTTTTTAATGCAAAATTATTCCATTTACCGATTCATTCCCTGTGTTAACCGAATGTTAAGATATGTGCCCGGGTGTTATTTATATATTTGTTCACATCAAATTCAAAAGGACAGGAAAATGGAGAGCGAACAAAAAAAAGACAATTCACGGGTAACTTTGGCCATTGTACTTATTGTTTTGGGTATTGCCTGGTTATTGCATAAAACCGCTCCTGCTTTAGACTTTATTGGTCTCCAGGTTAAACAATTATTTATTCCGTTTAAACACCTGTTTTTTAACTGGGGAAGTTTTCTTTTTTCATGGCAAATGGTATTAATAATAGTAGGACTTGTTTTGCTTGCAGGCAAACGTTCATTTGGTATTGTTTTAATTGTTTTGGGTGGTCTTTTTCTGGTGCCCAAAATTTTTGTTTTTCCTCATATCGCCCTTTCATTTATTCTCCCGGTAATCTTAATAGGAGCCGGTGTTGCGCTCATTGCTAAATTTATTTAAAAGAACAACAGGTTGTCGAAAATTAATTTCAGCAGTCTGATATTTAATTCAATAACAGAAAAAATGGAAAACAAAAGTGTTTCAAACAAAAGGGT